>JAGVUS010000354.1 GCA_019136175.1 Chloroflexota bacterium
GGTGCATGCCAGGGTGCGGGAGTTTGTCAAAAGCCGCCCGCAGACGATTTGCATGACCCACATGTCCCACATGTATCCGCAGGGCACAAACCTCTATTTTATATTTATTGCCCGCATCACGGACATCAACGAATATCTTGCCTTGCAGTATGGTGTTCTGGAAGCCATCCAGCAGTCCGGTGCAGCTATGAGTCATCACCATGGGATTGGAAAGCAAACTGCCCCCTGGCTGGAGGATCAAATCGGCACTGCCTGCATGGATGTCATTCGGGTGTTAAAACGTCACTTTGATCCCAACGGGATTATGAACCCCGGCGGGACTCTGGGATTGGATATGAGCGAGGAACAACGTTCCCGCCGCTGGGTTATTTGTCACTATAACGCGTTGGATAAATCCCATATAATTTACCAGATTATTCCGAAACTTGGCAAAGAGAGGGAAGATGAAGAAGACAATCCAGCTTCTGTTACTGGGGTTTGGGCTGCTCGTCCTGAGTGGCTGCACCCGCAGTACCACCCCGGCGCCCACTGCGACGGAATCGGTTGGGAACATTGCCCCCACCCCCACAATTGTCATGCTGCCAACGGCTGCTGATCGGGCGGATACAGATACGTGCCTGAACTGTCATACGGATAAACAGCGCCTGATTGATACGGCAAAACCCGAAGAGCCAGCGGAGGAAGAGTCTGAAGGGGTTGGCTGAGGTGGCTCTGTGGCTCCGTTGGAGCCATGGGAGAAAGTTTTGATCAGTGCCGATTTCCTGACCTCTGTTCACGGCGAAGCCACCTGCGTGGACTGCCATGGCGGTCAGTTATCAGAAGACAAGGATTCCGCTCATACGGACTTGATTGCTGATCCCAGCCTGGATTCAAAGAATTGTGCCAACTGCCATGAAAAGGAAAGCCAGAATTTTGATGCCAGCCTCCACGCTTCCCAGGCAGGATACTGGACGGTTTTGAATGCCCGCAGCGTGCCGGAGAATCATCCAGCTTTGGAAACCATGTTTGGCAACCACTGCGCTTCCTGCCACACCACCTGCGGCGACTGCCATATCAGCCAGCCGGACAGCGTGGGCGGAGGTTTGCTGGATGGTCACTTGTTTGTGCAAACCCCACCCATGACGCGCACCTGCACTGCCTGCCACGGCAGCCGGGTGGGCAATGAATACCTTGGCAAGAACGAGGAATTGCCCGGTGACGTGCATTTCCGCACTGCCCGCATGAACTGTGTCTCCTGCCACACGGGTGCCGAGATGCACGATTCCCAGGGAGCCGATCACCGCTACTCTGGTGAGGAAACCCCCAGGTGCACGGATTGCCATGAGGTGGGAGGGGCAAACGATCCGATTGCCCAGCATGCCATCCATGGGGATACCCTGTCCTGCCAGGTTTGCCATTCCATCACCTACACAAGCTGTGATGGCTGCCATGTATCCATCAGTGAGACAACTGGCAATCCCAAGTTCAAGACAGATGGAACCTATATGACCTTCCTGATTGGTTTGAACACCCGCCAAAGCGAGGAGCGACCCTACAAATACGTCCCTGTGCGCCATATCCCGGTGGATCCAAACAACTATGATTACTATGGTGAGAACCTATTGCCAAACTTTGGTGCATTACCCACCTGGGCATATGCCACTCCGCACAATATCCAACGGAACACCCCTCAGAATTCCAGCTGCAATGCCTGCCATGGGAATGCTGAGATCTTCCTGACTGCCGACAAGGTGCGGGATTGGGAGCTGGAAGCCAACCAGGACGTGATTGTACCCGAGGTGCCGTCTACAAAATAATGAACACACTTCAACTGCAGAATGCTGGATCAGTCTGCAGTTGTGTGAAGAGAAGACCCTTTTACCCATTACAGGAGATTTAGGTAGAATGTCCAAAAAATTGTTGTTCCCCGTTACCCTGCTGGTTCTGCTCAGCCTTCTGCTGGGCGCCTGCACAACTGTTGCCCCCGTGGTGGTGGAAACAACTGAAGCCCCCGTTGTTGTAACGGAAGCTCCCACCGAAGAACCCACTGCCATCCCGGAACCCGCCCCCGATTTTCTCTCCTTGTTCACCCAGCTGGTGAATGAGAATGGCAAGGACCAGGGATATGGAACTATTTCCGCCACGGCGCTGAATGAAGCTCTGGCAGACAAGCCCCCGTTCCTGGTGGACGTGCGGGAAGCTGCTGAAATTGAAAAAGACGGCTACATTGCAGGAGCAATTCACCTGCCCATCCGCACCTTGACTGCCAACCTGGATAAACTTCCTGGTCTGGACGACCCCATCGTCATTTACTGTGCTTCCGGTCACCGCGGCGGATTTGCCTTTGCCGCCCTCAAGCTGCTGGGCTATACCAACGTTAAGAACCTGGCTGGTGGAATTGGTGCCTGGAAGAAGGCGGAATTTGCCGTGGAAACCGGTGTTCCTGCCGCTGCTGCCGCCATCAGCACCCCGATTGTTGCCGATCAACAATTATTCACCGCCATTGATGGCTTCATTACCGGTCTCCCCGAAGGATTCCTGGCGATCAATGCTGCCAAGCTGAACGAAGAACTCGCTTCCGGCGAGGCACCGGTCATGGTGGATACCCGCCGCCCGGATGAAGTTGCCAGCAATGGATACATTGATGGTGCCATCTTCCTTCCCTACGAAACCATCCTGACCAGTCTCGACCAGCTTCCCGAAAAGGATCAGCGGATTGTGATCTACTGCGGTTCGGGTTTGCGCGGTTCCGTTCTCACCATGGCGCTGAAAATGATCGGCTACACCGATGTAGTCAATCTGGGTGGCGGATTTGGTGCCTGGAAAGCTGCTCAATTCCCTGTAGCCGGAATTGTTGATTGGACTGCGGTCTGGTCGGAGTTCACCTCCGGAATGCCTGCTGGTTTCTACAGCGTCTCTGCAGCGGACCTGAACACTGCCATGGTGGACAAAGCCCCCTTCCTGGTGGATGTGCGTGAGACTGCCGAAGTGGAAAAGACCGGTTATATCCCCGGTGCAATTCACCTGCCCATCCGGGAACTGCTCAATAACCTTGATAAGCTCCCCGCCCAGGACCAGCCGATTGTGATCTATTGTGCCTCCGGGCATCGCGGTGGATTTGGTATGGCTGCCCTGCGCCTGCTGGGCTATACCGATGTCCGCAACCTCGGTGGCGGCATCAATGCCTGGATCAAGGGTGAATTTGCGGTTGAAACTGGTGTTCCGGCTGCCCCGGCTGCTGGTACTGCCCCCGTTGTGGATGAAATCCGCTTCCGCGATCTGAATGCATTCATTTCCGGTCTGCCCGAAGGTTTTATGACTGTCTCCGCTACCGATTTGAACACGGAATTGGCGGATGCAGCCACGGCTCCATTCCTCCTGGATGTTCGCACGGCGGATGAGCTTGCTGCGGATGGTTATATTGCCGGCTCGGTGCATGTGCCCGTTACGGAGCTCTTTGCCAGGCTGGACCAACTGCCCCAGGACAAAGCTGCAAAGATGGTTGTGCTCTGTAAGTCCGGTCACCGCGGCGCAATCGCCCTGATGGCGCTCAAGATGATTGGCTATACTGACGTCCGCAACCTGGGTGGTGGTCTGGGCGCCTGGATCGCTGCACAACTGCCCGTCGAAAAGTAATCCACTGGTCCTTCCGGGTGGATTGACAATCACCCGGACGATCCACAAACCCAATCGTCCCATCGGATCCAGCCCGGTGGGACGGTTTGATTTACCGGGAAGATGAGTTTGCATGGATGTGTGCAAGCCGGAGAAAAAGTGTGATAATTATGGAGGAGTGAAAACAGTGCCCCGGCGCTTTCCGGGAGTGGACACCCTCTTCCAAGGAGATTTAAAATGCCATTTCCCCTTGTTACCCCCAGGCTTTTCATCCGACCGTTTCTCGAAACGGACCTGGAGCCATTTCTGGCATACCGCTCGGACCCGGAAGTGGCGCGCTACCAGGGCTGGAGCATGCCCTACACAAGGGAAAGAGCGGAAGCATTCCTATCCGACATGATTAAGGCTTCTCCCGGTACCCCGGATCAATGGTACCAGGCAGCAATTGTCCGGCAGGATACCGGCGATATGATTGGGGATTGCGCTTTTTACATCCTGCCGCAGGACCACCGCCAGGCGGAAATTGGCTTAACGCTTGCCCGACACGCCTGGCGGCAAGGGTATGGAGTGGAATCAACGCTCAGGCTGGTTTCCTACCTGTTTGATGAATTGGAACTTCACCGGGTGCGCGCCAATTGTGACCCGGCAAACCTGGGCGCCATGCGTGTCCTGGAACAATCCGGGTTTCGCCGGGAGGGAGTGTTTCTGGAAAGCCTGTGGTTCAACGGGCAATACCTGGATGAGGTCTGGTATGCCATGTTGAAGCGGGAGTGGGATCAGCTTCGCCCGAAATAACCAACCGGCGCGCCATTGATTTTTATGGTATACTCTTCACGCTACTTTGTTGACGGGAAATCTTTGATCCAGATGCGGGGTAGAACAACTGGGACCCCTCAGCTGGATTTTGTTTGTATAAAGGAAAATTTGTGAGTTTCGAATCGTTTGCTTTTCACCCGCAGGTCCATGCTGGGATCATGGCTGCTGGTTATATTCATCCCACCTCCATTCAAGAACGCGCCATTCCCCCCATCCTTTCCGGACGGGATTTGTTGGGGCTGGCACAAACCGGCACCGGCAAGACGGCTGCCTTTGTCCTGCCCATTCTCCAAAAATTACGCCAGGGTCCGCGTGGCAAGCTGCGCGCCCTGATTGTTGCTCCCACCCGCGAGCTGGCGGAACAGACCCACGTTGCCATCCAGGCGCTTGGCAGGCGAACCGGTTTGCGCAGCCTGACCCTGTATGGCGGTGTGGGTGCAAATCCACAAATTCAACGCCTGCGCCAGGGTGCGGAGATTGCCGTTGCCTGCCCGGGTCGCCTGCTGGACCTGATGGGGCAGCGGTATGTGGACCTCTCCTCGGTGGAAGTCCTGGTTCTGGATGAAGCCGATATGATGTTTGACATGGGCTTTCTGCCCGATGTCCGGCGAATCCTGGCGGCGGTACCCGCCCGGCGGCAGACACTGTTGTTCTCTGCCACCATGCCTGCAGAAATTCGCGCCCTGGCTGCCGAAATTCTTCATGACCCAATCACGGTGGAGATCAGTCCTTCCCGCCCCGTGGAAACCGTTGCACATGCCGTGTATCCCGTGGAGCCAACCCAAAAAACCGACCTGCTTTTGGAATTAATCCGGCAGGCAGGGGAGGGACAGGTGCTCGTTTTTACCCGGACCAAGCACCGCGCCCGCAAGGTGGCACAGCAGCTGGTCCAGGCTGGAGTCCGTGCGACATCCCTGCAAGGCAACCTGTCTCAGAATCAACGGCAGGCAGCCATGGATGCCTTCCGTTCCGGCAGGGTAAAGGTGATGGTGGCGACCGACATCGCTGCCCGCGGGATTGATGTCTCGCAAATCACCCATGTTATCAATTACGACCTTCCGGATACTGCCGAAACCTATACCCACCGGATTGGACGAACCGGAAGAATGGAACGGCTGGGAACTGCGTTGTCACTCGTCACGGTGGAGGATGTGTTGATGCTCCGCACGATTGAAAAGCTGCTTGGAAAACCCCTGGAACGGCGCAGCCTGCCGGGGTTTGAAGGTGTTGTGCTGGCAGCGTCTGCCCCTGCCATTCCAGGGCGGTCACGCCAACAACGACCTGCTGGTCCATCCAACCAGTACGCAAACCGCCGCCCGCGCAGGTTTGCTCCTCAACCAGCCCGTTAGCAGTCGATTGGAATAAAAAACAGTACGCCCATAATAAAAACCCCGCCTCACGGCGGGGTTCGTTTTGGTTCACATATGGAGCTTACAGAACTGTTACGTTGGCAGCCTGCAGACCCTTTGGACCCTTTTCAATCGAGAATTCCACTTTCTGACCTTCTTCCAGGGTGCGGAAACCGTTTGCCTGGATGGCAGTGAAGTGAACGAATACATCCGGTCCATTTTCCTGAGCGATGAAGCCAAAGCCCTTATCTTTGTTGAACCACTTGACAGTACCTACGATCCGATCCGACATTTCAAAAACTCCTGATTTGAACAAAAAATATTAATACCGGCGTTGTCCGCCGCCACCGCGCCGGTCATCGCGACCGCCGGTGCCACGACCAAATCCGCCACCCGAACCCGGGCGCCGGGGTCCACCAAAACCACCACGTCCACCTTCCTCCTTGGGACGGGCAACGTTGACCCGCAATTCCCGGTTGTCCAGGGAGTACCCGTTGAACTTCTGGATTGCGGCTTCGGCTTCGCTGGCGGAACTCATCTCAACAAAGGCAAAACCCTTGGATTGACCCGTCATGCGATCCTTGATGATTTCCACCGAGGTGACCGTGCCTGCCTGGGCAAACAACTGGCGCAAACCTTCTTCGGTGGTGCTGTACGATAAATTTCCAACGTAGAGCTTTGATTCCATTACTTCTGATTTCTCCTCGTCCGTGGTTCACACGGATTAACTAAAAAGCCGCCGACCTATGTTCGGTCTGGCGGTCAACACACAAACCCTTACAGGGTGTGTATATTATATCATGATTTGTTTTTTGACAAGGGGTGAATTTCAAAAATTTGCTTGATTTTCCAAATCCATTTCTATTACGCTGTGCTAGAATCAAACCAGTTTCTTTTATGGCTGGGTCCCCAAGGAGGACATTTCATGCCAGACTTATCTGTACTTGAAATTATTCTGATTATCATTATCCTGGTACTGTTGGTTGGCGGAATTGTTTCCCTGGTCTTGTTGATCCGTCGACCCCGATCCTCGCACGATGAAGTCATGATGGAACTGCGCAGGCGGCGGGGCGGCGAGTTGACCACCATGACGCCAGGGCGGCAGGTTCTCCAAATCTCGCTTCCGGGCGGGGTTCTGCGCGTTGGCTACTGGGAGAAAAATATTGCCGGGGAGACGACATTTGTACCTGGTTTCTATGTCCGCTGGAAGCCCAACCGCAGGGTTCAAATGGCACCCTTTGTTCTGCGACAGATTGAGGCTGTCCAGGAATCACCGGCACTGGATGGATTTGAGTTGCTGGAAGAGCGCCTGTGGTATGCCGACCAGGAGTTTCAGCTATATTTCCCGCTGGATGCTGCCAACCACGACAGGGAGGATATCCTGCTGCGACTCAAGGAGCACATGCCCAAGCTAGCCGGGTTGATGGACGTGGCGGAGGTGATCTGGCTGGAGAATACACTCAGCATCCGCTTCCGCTCTCCGGTATCTGATGCCCGCCGGGCGGGTTTGTTGATTGATGATGCCACCACATTTCTGACCAATTTTCTCCGCCAGGTGGAATAATTAACTGGTTGCCCGAAAAAACCAAAAAGATGCCCCCCGCCGGGGAATCGGCAGGGGGCACGGAGAAAGTTTTTAAAGGATGGGGTTAACCCTTCAACGCGCCAGCCATCAAACCGCGTAGGAAGTAATTGCCAAGAAAAATGTAGATTAATAGCGTGGGCAGAGCTGCCAGGAATGACCCTGCCATCTGCACGTTCCACGCAATAATCTGGGATCCTGCCATATTGTTCAGTGCAACAGTCACCGGCCAGCTCTGGGAGCCCGTCAGGACGACTGCAAACAGGAAGTCGTTCCAGGCGGAGGTAAACTGCCAGATCAATACCACCACAAAGCTGGGCAGCGAGATGGGCAGCATGATCTTGAAGTAAATCCCCATGATATCCGCTCCGTCAATCCGGGCAGCTTCCAAAAGCTCCTTTGGAATGGTGGCGTAGTAATTCCGGAAGGTCAGCGTGGTGATGGGAATGCCATAGATCACGTGCGCCAGGATCAAGCCGCCCACACCGCCGTACAGGTTAATGGATTTCATGAACTGCACCAGCGGGATGAGGATGGATTGGTAAGGGATGAACATGCCAAACAGGATGGCAGGGAAGATGAGATCCGCCCCGGGGAATTTCCACTTGGAGAGGATGTACCCGTTCAGCGAACCCAGGATGGAAGAGATGATCGCAGCTGGCACAACCATGATGATGCTGTTCTTGAAATAGGGCGCCAGCTTGCTGAGGGCTTCAATGAAATTGTCAAAATGCAGCCCGGATTTTGGCAGGCTCCACATGGTTTGCAGGCTGATTTCATCAAAACTCTTGAAGCCGGTCACCAGCATCACGTACAGTGGAATCAGGTAAAAGATGGTCACCAGCACCAGGGGAATGTAGATCAGGTAACGGGAGCGCGAGCGGTTCATAGGCTCTCCTCCGTCTTCAAACTGTATCGCAGATAGGGGATGACCAATACCGCCACACTCAGCAACAGCAGGATGCTGATG
Source organism: Chloroflexota bacterium (assembly GCA_019136175.1). Lineage (GTDB taxonomy): Bacteria > Chloroflexota > Anaerolineae > Anaerolineales > Anaerolineaceae > CALMHE01. The sequence goes on from JAGVUS010000354.1 coordinate 8,312, forward strand.
GCAGCACCGCGTCCGAAGAAGTGCCCGTCAAATGTGGTTTGCCACATATAAATGGCAGGAACATCCAGTTGCAGTTGTTTGCCCACCGTGGATATGATCAGGTCGAACACTTTTAATGAAATGTGCCCCAGGATAATCATCGCGCTCAAAGTTATTGGTCGAATCAGGGGCAGGATGATGTGACGATAGATTTGCACTTCGGTGGCGCCATCCACGCGGGCAGCTTCCCGCAATTCCTGGGGAATGGCTCGCAGCCCGCTGAGGTAAAGCGCCATGACGTACCCGGACATTTGCCAGATGGCAGGAATTGCGATGAAGGCAATCCCCCATTCCGGGGTTGTGTACCACTTGTTAATCAGAAAATCGAGTCCGAGCTTGTCAAACAGGATATTAAATCCGCTCATTCGCTCGCCCTGCGCCGGGTTCATCAGCCAGCGCCAGACAACACCGGTCACAATATAAGATATTGCCATCGGGAACAGGAAGATGGTGCGAAAAATGCTTTCGCCGCGCAAGTCCTGGTCCAGCAGGATGGCGAGAATTAATCCAAGGATGAGTGCACCAGCAACAAAAAGAACCGTGAAAATTACCGTATTGCGAATATCCACCTGGAAGCGGGGATCGGAGAAGAGGTTGATGTAATTTTTTAATCCCACCCAGGTGTAATCTGGATTCAAACCTTTCCAGGCGGACAGGGAAACCCTGCCCGACCAGCCAATGAACCCGTAAATAAAAATGGCTACAGCAATAATCGATGGCGATACCAGCAAGATCCCTATCAGCCGGTCTTTATCAATTCGCATGGATCACCTCGTAGGATAACAGAAATGGGGCGGGTGGGGGTGCCACCCGCCCCGGGAAAAACAATCTGGTTTACTTGCAGGGTCCGGAAGACTTGCAGGCGGCTGCCAGTGCGTCCTGGAAGGCTTTGCCATCCTTGGCGCTCAGGAACAAGCCGAGTGCAGTGTCAATCTCGGATTTCCAGGAGTCGTTGGCGACCACACCGTGGGTGAGGCTGCCGACTACAACGTTGGAATTCCAATCATCCATGGCGGACTGCAGGTAGACACCGTACAGGGCGCGGTCGCCGTCCTTGCGGGCGGGGATGGAACCCTTGACGGGATTGAATGCATCCTGTCCTTCCTTGGAACCGGCAATCTTCAGCCAGGCAATTGCGGCATCGCGGTGCGGCGCATTCATTGCCAGCACAAAGCTGTCGGAGAGGAATTGGAAGGTGCCGACCGTACCGGGAACCGGAGCCCAGCCGTATTCCGTCTCGGGGGCTTTGCCAAGCTCACGGAAGTAACCTTCCGCCCAGTCGCCCATCACATTGAATGCAGCCTGACCGTTCACTACGAGCTGGGAAGCATCCTGCCAGGTGAGGGAGGTGGCGTCGCTGTTGGTGTATTCGAGCAGCTTGATGTAATTATCAATGGCGGCTGTTACATCGGCGCCTGCCCAGTCGGTGGTTCCATCCCACAGACCGTTGTACTTGTCGTTGCCGAGCGTGCCAAGCAGCACGGTTTCGAACAGGTGCATGGCAGTCCATTGTTCACCCATGGCGAGCGGGGTTTCCACACCGGCTGCCTTCAGGGCATCCAGTGCGGCGAACCATTCGTCCATCGTGGTGGGAACAGCAATATTGTTATCAGCCAGCACCTTGGGGTTGTACCACAAGACATTGGCGCGGTGGATGTTCACCGGCACGGAATAAATCTTGCCGTCCTTGGAAATGAGGGGGATCAGGGTTTCGGGCATTACATCCAGCCAGCCTTCTTCCTCATAAAGGAAGTTCAGGGGTTCAATCTGGTTGCCGTCCACATAGGTTCCAATCAATTCCTGTCCGGCATGACCCTGCCAGCTGTCGGGTGGATTGCCTGCCTGCAGGCGGGTTGCGAGAACAGCTTTGGCGTTGGTACCGGCGCCGCCAGCCACCGCAGCATTGACAAATTCAATGTTGGGGTACTTGGTGGCGAAAACTTTCTGCATGGCTTCCAGTCCGGCAGCTTCGCCGCCACCCGTCCACCAGGAAAAGACTTCCACCTGGCTGGAGGCGGGTTTCGGTTCCTCAGTCTTTACAACATCGGTTGGTTTGGGGGTGCAGCCGGAAAGCACAAAGGCTGCAATCAGCAGGACGCTGATGAAAACGAACAACTTCTTTTGCATGGTAACTATCTCCTCTGAACAAATTTTATCAAAGTTTGGGTACAACACTTTCAAAACAAGGCACAGGTTTTTGGGAACAATCACCTCCTTTCAATTCAAGCTGTTATGGATGGGGAAGGTTTGAGGGTTTTTGCAAGGTTGGCGGGTTGGAACGCATTTTGGATTACCAGCGTAGCTGCCCCAATTGCCACTGCCAGG
>JAGVUS010000178.1 GCA_019136175.1 Chloroflexota bacterium
AAGCGCAATTAACAATCCATCCAGGATGTGAGCACGGGCGCGGGCTTTATCCAGTTCAAACTGGGACCGGCGGGCGATGACCACCTGCCTGTGCTCAATGTAGATTTGGAGGGCGCGCTTAAGCGAAAGAACCCGCGGTTCGTTTTCCACCAGAGCCAGCATGTGGAAGCTGAAAGTGGTCTGGAGAGGGGTGAACTTGTAAAGCTGGTTCAATACCTGGCGGGGCTGGGCACCGCGCTTGAGTTCGATGACAATGCTCATTCCACGCCGGTCGGATTCATCCCGCAGGTCTGAGATGGTATCCAGGCGTCCTTCCCGGGCAAGATCGGCAATCCGTTCGATCAACCCGGTTTTGTTGACCTGGAAGGGAATTTCTGTAATGACAATTGAATAACGACCGCCCTTGATTTCCTCTATGTGAGCCATTGCCCGGACAGTCAGGCGACCCCGACCGGTTGTGTATGCCTGGCGGATGGATTCCCGCCCAACGATGATTCCGCCGGTTGGGAAATCGGGACCCGGGATAAATTGCATCAGGTCATCAATACTGATGTCATCCATGTGATCATAGTTATCAATCAAGTGGTTTGCTGCGGCGGCAATTTCTCGCAAGTTATGCGGCGGGATATTGGTTGCCATGCCCACAGCAATTCCCGAGGACCCATTCAGCAGGAGGTTGGGCAGGCGGGCTGGAAGGACGGAAGGTTCCTGCAGGGAGCCATCAAAATTATCCAGAAAATCAACGGTGTTTTTATCGATATCCTGGAGCATTTCCCCGGCAAGCGCTGCCAGGCGGGCTTCGGTATAACGCATGGCTGCAGGAGCGTCGCCATCAATGGAACCAAAATTTCCCTGTCCATCCACCAGCGGGTAGCGCATGGAAAAATCCTGGGACAGGCGAGCCATGGCGTCGTACACTGCTACATCGCCGTGGGGATGATATTTCCCCAGCACTTCACCAACAATGCGGGCGGATTTTTTGTAAGGGGAGTTGTGATGAATCCCCAATTCTTGCATGGCGTACAGGATCCGCCGGTGGACGGGTTTCAAGCCATCCCGTGCATCCGGCAGGGCGCGCGCCACGATCACGCTCATGGCATAGTCGAGGTATGCAGTCCGCATTTGTTCGTCAATATCAACCGGTTGGACGGTTCCAATTTCCATAAGTAAACTTCCTCCTGTCAATCCAGCCGCCAAATTATAACAAGTCTTGGGCGAAATGACACCATTTGCCATGATGATCACATCCGAAAAAGCGGAGGAAATTCACAACCTGAACAGGCTGTTGTGGTTCAAATATCAGCTATAATTCGAAGGAAATGACCTGGAGACAAATTGTCCTGCTGGCATGCATGGCTTTGCTGTTGGGCGGCTGTACGCCGGTGAATTCTAATTCCTCTTCCCCGGGCTCCCAGTCTTCTGCTTATATTCAAAATAAAGGCTCCGATACGATGGTGAACCTGGCACTTGCCTGGGCGGAAGCTTACCAGGAATTGCACCCGGAGGTGCGAATATCAGTCACCGGCGGGGGATCCGGTACCGGCTTGACCGCACTCCTCAATGGCACGGTGGATATTGCGAATGCCTCACGGGCTATCAAAGCCGAGGAGCTGGAGGCTGCCCGCTCAGCCGGGATGGATCCGATGGAATTTACGGTTGCCCGCGATGCCATTGCTGTCATTGTGCATCCAGACAATCCCATTCAGCAGCTTACGCTGCAGCAAATTTCCGGAATCTACAAGGGTGAAATTACCAACTGGACGCAGGTGGGGGGAGATGACCGTCCAATTGTCAAACTATCCCGCGAAACCAATTCCGGCACGCATGTGTATTTCCTCGAAGAGGTTGTCCGCATGGGAAATGCGGATGATCCTTCCATCTTCTCGGCGGATACCTTGTTGATGCCCTCGTCGGAGGGGATTATTGCCGAGGTCAGGGATAATCCGAATGCAATTGGATATGACGGACTGGGGTATGTGACTGAAGACGTGAAAGTCCTGGCGATTTCCAGGGAGGCGGGCGGACCGTTTGTGATGCCTTCGATTGAGACAGTCAACTCACTGGAATATCCAATTGCCCGCGATCTATATTTATATACCCGGACCGGAGA
>JAGVUS010000228.1 GCA_019136175.1 Chloroflexota bacterium
ATGAGGTAATCGGGGTGGAAATAGAATAATAACCTCGATCAGAATTTTGAAATCCCATCATTGAATAAACTTAATCAAGAGGAGATACGTTTGCATGAGCAGAAAAATTTTATCTCGATTTTTCTTGCTTGTTCCGTTCGTCTTGGGTATGTTGATGACATCGCTTGCTGGTAATGTGCAGGCGAGCCGCAGTGTGAAACCAAGCAAATTAGCAGTAGCAGATTGTTATTCACTGGATGTCATTTTTCTCATAGACCAATCTGGAAGTATGAGTGGACATCTCTCCGCTCGTCCATCCGATCCCGAAGAACAGCGAAGATATGCAGTTGAAGCTGCAGTAAACCAGTTGACAGATATTGCGTTGGATACATGCCCCGATACATCCCATCGGGTGGCTGTTGTATCCTATGGGTCGGGTGTCCGAACGGATGTTGAGTTTGAAAACATCAACCCCCAAAACCTTGATGATGCCCTGTATATTCGTGACAAGATTAATGGCGCATTGATGGCAGATAACATGGGCTATACAAACCCCCGGGCTGCCTTTGAACAAGCCGAGAAATTATTTAATTCAATTGGGAGCGGAACGGGTGACCGGAAACGTGTGATTATTTATGTAACTGATGGTGTGCCAAACATGGAAGGTTGGCCGGAAGGGGAATGGGATCCTTACACCAAACGATTAAAAAATTATATAAATGAAACATTCAACTTTGACCCAACCTTATTGGCCCTGGAGAATTGTTTTGCAGAGGTGCGTGACCGGTATCCCAACCTGGAGGAAGCCCCTGTTGAAGTTGTAAATGCATGCATTGATTCAAACAAAGTGGATGCAGAAGCCTTCCAAAACAGTACATATTTGTATACAATCATTTTTGAAACTCCCACAGCATTTCCCTCAATACTTCTCGATATATATGAAGAATTATCTGTCTCCCATGGAGGGGAATTATTTAACCTGACGGATGGAAATACAGCACAAGTATCCTCAACAATGAGGGAAATCCTTTCGCGCCTGTCTGGTGTACGGGCTGGTTTGGTGAGTTGCGGTGCGTTTGCTGTCAATCCTTACCTGAAGGTGGCAAAACTTAATATCTACAAAAATGATGAGGAGAATGTCATTTCCCTGTCCTATACGGATGCAGCAGGTAATGTTCACAAAATTGCCGGGGGAATGGAGATTGCAGGAGAAAATGGCTTCCAGCTATTTGAACCCTATTATTCGTTTGGCATCAACGAGCGGTATGTATTTGCCAATCCTTACCCTGGTGTCTGGGAGTTAAATGCAGATTACTGTGAGGGACTGGATGCATACTATGAGCAGGTTGAATTCCAGTCTGGTGATTATCAATTGCCATTACCTTTTGAAATTGCCACATATGACCGTGAACCGTATTACGATGCCAAGAAGCCCATCTATCTGGAATATCCCATGAAGGATATTTCCGGGAATATCATTCAGCAGTATGACCATCCCTTTTTTGCAGTTAATGTCCAGGTTGATGTTGAGGACCCATCCGGAAAGGTCACAAATTACCCGATGGTATGGGATCCTGCTGGATCCGATGGCGGTAAATTTATCTCATCCAACCCCTTGCAACTTCCTGTGCCGGGTACTTACAAAGTGAATATCGTAGGCACCGTCATGACTTATGAGGGTGAACCAAGCATCAAAGGTGCTACGGCGTTAACCGAATTATTTACGGTTCCCAGGGAATTATTCCGGCATGAAGGACTGGAATTCAATACTTTTCCGGTTGAGATTTTCAGTTTTGATATCCTGGAGCCGCAGAATGATTCGATTGATCGCCCTGTCCATGGCACGATCCTTGATGGATTGCCTTTGCCTGTCAATCCTTTATCAATCCGGGTGCGTATGAATCCCCCCAGCAATGTTGCTGTGAATGATGTTTTTGTGAATTCATCCGAACCATTTCAAGCTACATTGAATACCCCTGATTCTGCAATCACAATTACCCTGCAACCTGATCCAGTGAACCCTGGTGAATATTACGGTGAATTGAGTCATGGTGATCTGTCAGATATTGATGCTGTCGGTTCTTATCTGTGGACAGTATCGCTTGACGAAAATT
>JAGVUS010000290.1 GCA_019136175.1 Chloroflexota bacterium
AGTTCCATCCTGTCCCACGACCGGCGGGAAGTACCCGGATTGGTGCGAATCTCTTTTGGTCTCTATAACGAAAAAGAAGATGTGGATGTTCTGGTGAATGCATTGTTGGATATTCAAAAAGGCAAATACAAGGGGAAATATTCGCAGGATGTGCGCTCCGGTGCATTCCAACCCGAAGGATGGGACATACGCTTTGAGGATTATTTTCGATTTTCTGTATCCCAATAATCACCAGGAGGATCATCCAAATGAAACCACAACTTTTTGCTTTGTTGACTGCCATCTGTTGGGGGGTGGGTGGATTCTTTGAGAAGAAGGGTCTGCATCTGGGAAATTTGTCCCCCACCATGGGGATTACCATCCGGACGGCAGTGGCATTGATCATTCTTGGCGTAGCAAGTTACCCACAGTGGAAAACCATCCCGCAGGCAGGCACAAAGGCAATTCTCTACATGGTCATTGGGGGCGGAATTGTTGCCGGAGCGGTGGGGATGTTGTGCTTCTATACTGCCCTGAAGGGAGCACCATTAACGAAGGTCATGCCGATTGCTTTTACTTCGCCGTTGTTTGGCGCGTTGATGGGATTGATGCTCGGCGGTGAGCCGCTGACCCTTAAAACCGTGGTGGGAATGCTGTTAACGGTGGGAGGGATCATTGTCCTTTCCATCTGAAGCATCAATCGGCTGAAGATGATGGATTTATCCCTCCCAATCAGCCAGGTTGGGAGGGATTTGTGTTACCCCTTGGAAGCGAGGGTGATATTGATTGCTTGCAGACCTGCACGCCGGTCAGATGGAACAATATCAAATTCAAAAATATAGGCTCGGCTTGGCAGTGTTACAGACCGGACGGAATCTGGCAGGGCATTATCTCCAAAGTAAGCCGTTTCGTAAGGGGATTCGGGATTGCGGGTATCAGTTACCCACAGGCTGGGGCTGATTTTGGACATGAAACGCATAAAGCCATAGCCCTGTTCGGCATGCCAGTAGCACCAGCCCCGCACACGGGACCCCGGTTCACCCCACTGCGGCTGATCCGGACGGGAATTGGGCAGCGGAACCAGGTCTGGAATCAGGTATCCGGAAATAAAGAGATCGACTTCATGACGCAGTTTATGCGAAACGTTATCCAGCCCAACAACCTCCACCCGGCAGCCCTTGTTTTGCAGGGCGCGAACAACTTGGACAAAATCGCCATCTCCGGAGGCGATTAATACCCTGTCCAGGTTTTCGGATTGCAGCAAGGCATCCACCGCCAGGTCAAGATCGGCATTGGCTTTTCCATAACGGACACCATTTTCATCCTGGTACCAGGAAATTTCCTTTACAATGACTTTGTATCCCAGGTCGCGGAGAGCGGAGTGAAAATTTTGCGTGCCCTTCCGGTAGACTTCGTCCCGCTCGGATCGTTCCGCGTCCAGCGTGACATAGGCGTTCATCCGAACCGGAGTGCCATCATCGCGGCATGCAAATTCCCGCAGAACATCATATTGCATTTTCTGACCGCCATTGTTATACATGTTGGCGACATCTACATAGATTCCAACTTTAATAAAAGTTCCCTTGCTCGGCATTTTTTAATTCCTGAAAACGGGGATGATTGATCCATTGAGTATAAGCGAATACCCGGCAGGTGACAAGTTGCGATAATGCTTCAATCATGCAGTTGTATTGACAAAATAATTAGAAAATGATATATATATTTAGAAGAATATCGATATGTATGGAAGGTGATCGAATGAGCGAAGAAATTGAATTAAAACAATATCAAACATTTTTTAAGGCGCTGGCGGATGCCAATCGCTTGAAAATTATTGGTCTCCTGGCACAACATCCCTGTACTGTGGAGCAATTGGCTGCGTTGCTTAATGTTAAGCCTTCCACGGTATCGCATCATCTAGCCAGGTTGTCTGAGGCGGGTTTGGTGCGGGCAGAGGCGGATGGGCATTATTTTTACTACTCCCTGCAGCTGAACATTCTGCAAAAAATGTCCCGCCAGTTGCTGGCGGAAGAGAATCTGCCCCGGCTGGCTGGGGATGTGGATCGGGATGCTTATGATCGCAAAGTGCTTGCCGCGTTTACGGATG
>JAGVUS010000262.1 GCA_019136175.1 Chloroflexota bacterium
ACACCATACTTCTCCGCCTGGCGGACGAGGGCTGCAGTGTGTTGCTGCTCGGAGAGGACAATCCGGTTGAAGGGATACACATCCCCAAACTGGGTGAGCACGGCACGATATAGATTATAAGCGCCGTATTCTTCCAGGATGGCTTCCTGCAGTGCGACAGCTTCCGCTTCTGTCAGGGGAGTGAGCGCCAATCCGGCACCCGGCGTCCCGTTTGCCTGCCCAAAGCGGGCGGCACCGGCGTTTCCAAAATTGGATGGAACGGTATCCGTTTGTCCATTGCCGCCAGGACCACCCCGCCCGGCAGGGGAAGCAGCCGAGACAATCCCGGTGGGAACAAAAGCAGCGACTGCGACAATCACAACAGCAATGATTGTGATAACTTTCCAAATGGATTTACGTTGGTTAAACATATTTTTTCTCCTGATCATTTAATATGGTTCTTTTGTGAACCTGTCTCTATCATACATGGATGGTGTGAAGATTTTGCGGATGGGATGTGAAGGTTGTATGAAGATCCTGACCCGGCAGGAAGCCCATCCATCCTGACAGTCAATGATATAATCTGTCCTGATGAAACAGATCATTGCAATTTTCCTGGTTGTTTGCGTTACCCTGGCTGGCATGGCGGCACTGGCATTTCCAGTGGATGCCGGCGCACCCGCCCAGGTGGTCTATTCCACACCCACTCCGCTGCCAGACGGCAGGGTGATTTATAAAGTCCAGTCATTGGACACCTGCATCAGCGTGGCATTGCTGCACAACATCTCACTGGACCAGCTCTATACCCTCAATCCATCCATCCGGGATGAATGCAACCTGCTCATCGGGCAGGAACTGCTGATTGCATTGGTAACACCTGAGCCAACCGCCGACCTGAATGCCACCCCCACGCTGATTCTGCCCACCCCCACCCCCCTGAAGGGCACCGCACGGATCTGCGTTTATCTCTTTGATGATATCAACGGAAATGCCCGGGCGGAAACCGATGAAATCCCCCTGGCAGGGGGAGCAGTCAGTATTTCCGATCGCAGCGGACAGATTTCACTGACCGGTCAAACCACTGCGGACGGAAAACCAGTCTGCTTCCTGGAAGTTCCGGAGGGCAGTTACAACGTCAGCGTGGCACCGCCGCAGGGATACAATCCCACCACCAACATGAATTACCCGCTTACACTCAAAGCAGGGGATCAATCCACACTGGATTTTGGCGCGCAGGTGAGTGCCATTGCCGCCCCCGTGGAACAAGGCACCAGTGGACGTTCCCCTCTGCTGGCGATCCTGGGAGGAATCATCTTGTTGGGCGGGATCGGGTTGGGGTTTTATGCCCGGCGGTTCAAGCGCTAAAAAGACTGGTCTGACTCGTTAATCCGCTCTTCCAGCCAGACATCCGCATTGTTGTGATAACCGGCTTGTTCCCAAAAGCCCGGGTGGTCCTTGGTTAAAAACTCCAAGCCGCGCAGCCACTTGGCACCTTTCCAAAAATAGGGGGTCATCAGTTCGCTCCGTCCAGGGATATGCCCGACCACACCCCGCAGGGGGTAGCCATGATCCGGTGTGATGGGTGCGCTATTGTAGTGGGTTGCCATGAGGAAGTTTTCCGCCAGGATGGTTTCCAGGGGCAAGTTGGCGGTAAAGCCGAATTCTGCATGCTGGAGCACAAAACGGGCAGCGGGCAAGGGTTTCACCAACCCAAGATCGATCAATGTACGCACGGAAACCCCTTCCCATTCCGTGTCAAACTTACTCCAGCGGGTGACGCAATGGATGTCCATTTTTAATCGGGTGCGCGGAAGCTGGTTAAATTCTTCCCAGGAAAGGCGCAGCGGTTTCTCCACCTCGCCCCACACCCGAAAATCCCAGGTTGCCGGGTTGAACCCGGGAACGGAACCATAATGCAGCACGGGGAATTTTTGCGTCAATGCCTGTCCCGGGGGAAGACGTCCCTCGGATCGCATGGCATCCTCATCCTGTTTGCGGCGAAAAAAGTCATTGAACATCGGTACATCTCCTGCCAATAATCATACCGCATTTGTAAAGAGGGATCAAATCCACGTGGAAGGTTGTCAATCGACGGTGTGGCTATAAATACACCCATCGCCCCCACCCAGGCAGGCACATGGACATGATTGGGTAATGGAAACCAAACCTCCCCCACTCCCCGCCCGCAAGACATTCCTTGCCATACTGATTCCCATTCTTTGGATCCTGCTGGTCCTTGCAGGATACTACTATGTGCACAAGCCCGTGGATGCCGGGTCAATTGCAGGAATCCTGGCTGTCCTGGCGGACCTTGCCATTGGATTGGGCATTCTCCTCCTGGCAGGCGGGTTGGGGCGAAGAATTGCACGGTTTGAAACCCTCTCCCCGCTGGAGAAAATTGCCGTACAGGCTGCCCTGGGACTGCTCATCCTTGGTTTTGTACTTTTCCTGCTTGGCATTCTGCATTTATATTACCGCCTGGTTTTCTGGATTTTCTTTTGCGGGGGCTGTGTGGTTTTTCGGAGGGAGATTTTCAGCTGGCTGAGAGATGTTTCATCCATCTCCCGGGAATGGAACACCAGCCGCAAACTCCAACGGTTCCTGGTTGTTTGCATTGTCACCTTTGCAGGAATACAGCTGGCAATTGCCCTTGCCATCCCGGTGAAATGGGATGCCCTCACCTATCACCTGGATTTGCCCCGCCACTACCTGGCAGCAAATGCCCTGGTGTACCTGCCCCAAAACCCCTATTGGGGTCATCCGCAAACCGCTGAAATGATCAACACCCTTGCCATGGGGTTGTTTCGCCAGCAAACAGCCGCGGTGACATGCTGGGGGGCGGGAATGCTCTTCCTGGTGGGCATGCTCGGGTTTTCCCGGCGCTTCTACGATCCGCTGACGTCTCCCGAACAAAGCCGGGAAGGAGCCTGGATCACTGTGGCGGCTTTGATGGCTGGCTACACAATCCGTTACCTGTTTGGCTGGGCATATTCCGATCTACTTGCAGCATTACTGGGGCTTTCAACTGTCATCTTCTTTTTTCAATGGTTGGAAGCAAATCAACCAACTGACTTCCTGCGGGCGGTGATATTTGCCAGCGGGGCAACCACCATTAAATGGACGGAGGGAGTGCTGCTGGCGGGCATGCTTCTTTGTCTGCCCTTTCTTCACAAGAAAAATTCCGTCACATGGAAATTGCTGTTACAGTCTGCCGTGGCTGCCATCCTGGTTGTTGCACCA
>JAGVUS010000132.1 GCA_019136175.1 Chloroflexota bacterium
AAGCCAGGGAACATCATAGTACATGTGGATGATATTCTGCCAGAGTTCCACGCCATCCGGCACGCCGTCAGTATCTTCATCCTGGTTGTTGGCAAAGTCGAGGAAGCCCCGGAAGATGGTGCGGTTGTCATTGCCTATGATCAGCGATGCCAGGTTGGGGGTGGGTGCATCGGTGGCGCCTGCCAGGGCAGCATACCCTGCCAGAGGTTCCACTTCCTGCCCATAGATGTAATCACCGACATCATCAATGATTAACTCCGGAACCACATTGGGGATATTGAACAGCGGATGGTCCGCCACCCACCAATTGACCGGGTTGGGCGGCTGGGTGTCATTCTGGATATAGGTAAAGCCAAGGTCACCGTACAGTTCGTGGGATGCATAGGCGGAAACGTACCAATTGCCAAACACCAGCCTGCCGCCGCCAGCCACATAAGCTCTGAGGGCATCCAGGGTTTCCTCCGTGACCCCGTAATTATCCGCTGCCACCAGAACCAGGTCCCAACTACCGCTTAACAGGTAATCGGTAAAATCGTAGTATGCGCCATCATAAAAAGCGGTATAGGGCAGCCCCATGGATTGCAGCGCCTGGTCAAGGTAAGTATTCGGCGCCGTGTGCATGAAGTCATCAGCATAAACCAGGATTTCCAGGCCCTGGATGGAAGGTGAATTGGGCACCCAGCGGTAGCCGGAGGTGCTGGTGGGGCGCATGCCCCCGCCATTAACCAGCGCCAGCGTGGAGGAAGCTGTTCCCTGGAACCATTCGCCATGCCCCATGGCAGCAATGGTTGACATCACATTCCCTTCGAGGATGTTGTAGACCAGGGGTTGATCACCCTCGTTGCACACGGTTGCCAGCTGGGAACGGATATCATCCGTCCTTTGCACCTGATTCATAAATTCCGGGGTTGCCACAAGATCCGCCATGGAACATTCCGGGCATAGGGTATGGGATTTATCCGCCAGACCGGACGGCGTAAAGCCGCCGGTGGAGCCACCCACGTGGTAGACAGTCTCATCCAGCGTGACTGCCGCGGTGCGGTACACAGCCCCGCTCTCCAGCGGACCATATTCGTACCAGGTGCCGGAAGCCACATCGTAGTACCAGGAAGCATTGGCAATGGCAAAGGCTGGATCCGCGCCGTTCACCAGCCAGAGTTCCTCGCCGGCATCGCCGGAGCGTTGGGCATACCCCATTCCCCACCAGCCAAACGGCACAGCTCCCAGGTCGGTATTTTCACCATTCCAGGCAGCCGTGGTAAAGTCATAGCACTGGGTGGAATCCCATACGACACTATCTGAATTGACACCACCAGCAACACAGAGCAGGTCATGACCATCCGCCGGGCGGTTGAAGAAAAATGCCGCATGGAAAGCGCGCGGGGAGGTGAAGTTTGGCAGAGGTGCCAGCCAGGCATTGGCAACCGCGTCATAGGCATAGACAGTGGTCAGGTTGCCGCCACCAGGAGCAGTTGCGCCGCCCGTCATGTAGCAAATGCCGTTTGCTTCATCCGCCACCCAGGCAGGCGCCCAAATGCCAGCCTGTTCAGGGGGAGTTCCCGCAGGGGTTTCCTGTGCCCAGGTGTTGGTATCCATGTCATAGGACCACAACCCGGTATAGCCGCCATTGGCATCCCCATAGATATAAACCTTGTTGCCCACCTGGCAGCCGGAGCGGGCATAGTTGGCAAACGGCGGGGCGGAGCTTCCAATGGTCGCCCAGGTATCTGCAACTGGATCATATGTCGAGACTCCCGTGGACCCATAACCGGTGATGCTCCAGACCATGCCGTTATACGCCGCCAGGACATTATCCATGGCAACCACCGGGTTGGTGGCAATCTGCGTCCATTCATTGACAGCCCCGGTGATGGTTTTGACAATCGTGGACGAGTCCGTATATCCATATGTGAGATCTTCAGCATCCAGAGCGGCATGGATGACCCTGCCATCTTCCAGGCAGGCATGCGGCTCCAGGAATACATCAAAGGTCACCGAGGCACCGTTGGCAACCACCAGTTCCGCCGGTCCGGAGAAGGTGCCGGTAAAATCCGCCAGGACATAATCAAAATC
>JAGVUS010000285.1 GCA_019136175.1 Chloroflexota bacterium
GAACTGGAAACGCTGGAGCAGCTTGCCCAATCCGGTCAGCCGGTTGGCGTGGAACAAATCAACAACCTGGTTGTGCGGGAGACCATCAATTCGTTAATCCGGCGGGTTTCCGACCTGGAAGACCAGATCAACACCAATCAGCAGGATCAGCGCCATGAGATGCGCAGCTTCCTGGTTTCCCTGTTGCGGGTGGGGGACAGCCTCGACCGTATCCTGAAGCTGACCGACCCGGACAACGAGGTGTTTTCATCGCTGAGCGCACTGCGCAACCTGTTCCTGCAAATCCTGGAAGACCGGGATGTTTATGTCGTGGAAATTGCAGCGGGAGATGTCTTTGACCCCGCCACCTGCGAGGTGAGCGGGAGCGAGGAACGACCCGATCTTGCCCCGGATACCATTCTTTCGGTGGAGCGCCGGGGATATCTATGGGGAGGCACGGTGCCATGGCTCGCAGCAGCCGCCGCGAACCGCAGATTCTTTGGGATGCTGCCAACAAGCCATTGATTCCAATGGTGGTGACGGTCACACTGGACGGCGAGCCGGTGGCAGGGCGGGCGGCACAGATTCTCACCCGGCACGACCCGGAAAACCGACTGGACTTGTTAATGCTGCTGCTGGGAAGACGGCTGGATGATCCTTTTCTACAGCCGCACCTGAACCAGGTAACCTGCCCACTGAAAATGGACGCGAATGGAGAAACCTCCGCCATTTTGCGCGGTCAGCGCTATCCCTTGCCGCGGGCAATGGCGTTTCTGCTGGCACAGCTCCGGCAGACTGCTGAAACGACCCTTGGTGAGCCTGCAAGCGGTGTGGTAGTTACCCACCCCGGCTGGTTTGACCGCCTGCAATGGATTGCCCTGATGGAAGCAGCCCGCCTTGCCCGGATTGAAAACATCCACGTAGTTGGAAGGGCAAATGCCTGTGCCGCCGGGGCGGGGCTGCTGCGCAACAAAAAGCCTGAAACCGCCCTGGTGATCCACCTGGATGGAGCGGAGGTGGAAGCAACCATCCTGCGCTCCACTGCCGGTGGAACCGAAATCTATACCCGCGCGGGGCAGGTCAGTATCGAAAGCGGGACCAATGCCCTGCCGCTGGACCCAGTGTCGTGGAGCAGTGGGTTGACACCATCCCAAAGCCGACTGGTGGTGGAGAAATGCCTGCAGGCAATTCAACTTGCGCTCTCCAATACCAGCCTGAAGCCCGGTCAAATGGGATCGGTTGTACTTGCCGGAATGGGCGGACGGCTGCCCATGTTGCAGCAGGAAATCCGCCGCATGTTCGGTCGGCGGATGCTGCCCGTTTCACCCGACCCGGAATTCCTGGCTGTGCGCGGGGCGGTGCTGTGGGCGCAGATGAGCAACGGGAACGACAAACTCCGGTCCATACAAAACCCGCAGGACACCCGCCCGGTGGAGTTAACCTGCCCGCATTGTGGAGAACTCAACAAGGGAACCGAGGAATCCTGCTGGTTCTGCCACCAGCCGCTGTACCAGATCCCTGATCCGGGCAGCCTGCCTGCTCCGCTGGGAATCCAGGTGGAGGGAGACCGGATGGCGGAGATTCTGCCTGCGGGCAGCGAACTGCCAACCCCCGCGCCTGCCCTGGGCATCTACCAGGTCAGCCGGGCAGCCCCTGGCAGCTTGGAAGTGCCCCTTTACAGTGGTTTTCATACCCTGGCAAGCCGGAACGAATATCTTGGTTCGGTGGTGCTGGCAGCCAAACAGCCCATCCAGGCTGGAACCGAGGTGGTGGTCGGGTTGATGGTAAACCAGGATGGCAGCCTCCATGCCGCCCTCTGGCTTCAATCGGACCCGCTCGAACGTGGCACGGCGATCCTGGCATGGAAGCATGCAACCCCCGGCAGCACACCACCCCCGCCCCCGCCCTTGATCTCGGTGATGGAACCCATCCCCCCGCAGGAGGATTCCACCCTGTCCTTCTGACCCCTGAATTCCTGTTTCGACATATAATCATTTTGTCTTAATTTATATTTTTATCTTCCCCGGAGGAACGCATGGCTAACGAAAAAATAGCAATCGGAATTGACCTGGGAACAACCAATTCCGTCATGGCTCGTATGAACAAGAAGGACACGCGCGTCCTGGAAAACCAGGACAGCGATTACCTGACCCCCTCCATTGTTCATATCACACCAGGGGGTGAAATTGTAGTCGGAAAAACCGCCCGGAGCTACGGCGGAAAGGATCCGGAGAACACGGTCTATTCCATCAAGCGCTTCATGGGGCGCGATTTCCGGGAGGACGTCATTCAGCAGGATATCCGCCGGGTG
>JAGVUS010000154.1 GCA_019136175.1 Chloroflexota bacterium
CAAGGACAATTACGATGCGGTCTATGCGGTCATGAACCAACCGGGAGACGAATTATTTGGCATGGCAGTATCATCCATGACCCAAGGGATTGAACCCTGGAATTTTGGCGTCACTTATCAACAATTTGATGTCAAACCCAAATACTACCTGTACACCGACCGTCCCATTTATCGACCGGGGCAAACGGTGTATTTCCGGGTGGCTGCCCATGATCCCCAAAATGGACGGTACAGTCTGCCCGACATGGGAGAGACATCCCTGCAGGTTTTCAGTCCTTACGATTCCACCACGGGGGAGCGCAAGATGCTCTTTGAATTCACCCTCCTGCTTTCAGAATTTGGGACTGCAGCCGGTGAATTTACCCTGCCAGAGGATCTCCAGCCCGGCATGTACACACTGGAATCCTCCGATCTGGAGGATTACCAGTCCATCTCCTTCCAGGTGGCGGAATACCGCAAGCCGGAAATTGAACTGACGGTAACTGCGGATGCGGCGGAATACCGACTGGGCAACGACCTGATTGTGACAACAGATGCCCGTTATTATTTTGGCGCCCCGGCAGGCAGCCTGCCCATTCAATGGTCTGTATATTCCAGGACCAATTCCTTTCGCATCCCCGGCGGGTATTCGACCGGGAAGGATGACAACTGGCTTTACCGGTGCTGGTTCTTCTGTACACGCAGCTGGAGTTACCCGCTGCTTTCCGGGAGTGACTGGACTGACTCGGATGGTATTTTTACACTGACCATCCCAGGCAGTGACCTGGCAAATGTGCTGGATGGGGAAAGCATGCAGGACATCATGGTGGAGTTTACCATCATGGATGAAAGCGGATTCCCTGTAAGTAACCGTACGATTGTTTCCATCCATCCCGATGATTTCTACATTGGAATCCGGTCGGATGCATGGACTGGAGCAGCGGATCAGGAAATGGGGTTTGACCTGTTGACAGTCAACTGGCAGAAGAAGCCCTGGAGCAACCTGGACCTGACCGCTACATTCTCACTGGTGGAGTGGGTGAAAGGCGACATTGATCCGGATACCGGTGAATCAACATATAAGGAAGTGTTTACTGAAATCGGCAGCACAGACCTGACCACGGATGCCAACGGTCAAGCCCGGGTGGCGTTTACACCGCCGAACCCGGGTGTGTATATGCTGGAAGTGCGCAGTGGAAATGCAGTCAGCCAGACACGGGTTTGGGTGGGGGGTTCCGGAGCGGCTTCCTGGCCGCGCAGTTCCAACCAGCGCATCCGTCCCCAGGCGGACGCAGATTCCTACAAGCCCGGAGATACCGCCCGGATCTTCATTGCCAATCCGCTGCCAGGCACCGTCTTTGGTTTGGCAACCATCGAGCGCCGGGATGTCCTGCGCTGGCAGACCTTCTCATTTACCGGTCCAAGTTACGAACTGGAAATCCCCCTCACAGAGGAGGATGCCCCCAATGTATTTGTCTCCATCACGTTAATCAGCTACCCAGCCGGGCAGCGCCCCGACTTCCGCATGGGGTATGTTCCCCTGGTGGTGGACCCGGCAGCGGAACTCCTGGAGGTGGAAGTACAGGCTGACACCGAACAGGCTGGACCAGGACAGGAGGTCACCTATACCATCCAGGCAGCCGATTCCACCGGCTTGCCAGCCAGTGCGGAATTTTCACTCTCCCTGGTGGATAAAGCCGTCCTGGCACTGGCGGATCCCAACTCCAAGACAATCGAATCTGCGTATTACGATCCCTTCCCCCTGGGGATCATTTCCAGCCTTTCGCTGGCTTCGTACAATTACCGGCAGCTCCCTGCACCATCGGCAATGGGCAGAGGGGGAGGCGGCGGGGGCGAGGATATGGCATTGATGCCGACCATGACAACCCGCGAGGATTTTCGGGATACAGCATACTGGAATCCGTCCATCATCACCAATGCCGATGGGATGGCACAGGTCACGCTGACCCTTCCCGACAACCTGACCACCTGGGTGGCGGATGTGCGCGGGCTCACCACCGATGTCAAGGTCGGCTCCGATACCAGCGAACTGGTCACAACCAAGCCCCTGCTGGTGCGCCCGGCAACG
>JAGVUS010000097.1 GCA_019136175.1 Chloroflexota bacterium
GATGATACCGTTATGGCGTTAGCTATGGCGTGGGATATGGTGGCGGGCAATCCGCCAATCACTGTAATTGACGACCCTTTTGCGGGATGGTGAAAGATGAGTATATTTGACACTTGGATCGAAAAGTTAAGCTACCAGTTATCGGAACGGATTGCCGGCAGGCTGGCGGATGTTCGCACTACGGTCAATTATCGCTATGGCAATCAGCGGCAGCAGTTGAAGACAAAGCCAGGGCAGCCGGATGATAACATGACCGTGAACTTCACCGGGCTGATTGTGGATCGCGGCATCAGTGCGGTGATTGGTGACGGGATTAAATTTGACCTGCCCGGAGAAGGCGACACGCCGGAAGATGCCTACATCGAGGCGGTCTGGAAAGCCAACCGGAAAGAACGGCTGATATTGTCCGCACTCATGGCGGCTGCCGATGGAGGCACCGGGTACATCCGCATCATCCCGGAAGGTATCGTAGGCGAGGATGGCAACGCCTACCCCCGCATGGTGGTACTCAACCCCGGCTTTATTGTCATGGATGCCCTGCCGGAAGATAAAGACCTGGTGTGGCGGTATCTCATCGAATACCAGGTGGAAGGGCTGGACAATAAGACCCTGACCCGCCGTGAGACCATCCAGATCACCGAAAACGGCTGGGAAATTGTATCCGAAGAAATGCACGGCTACGGCGGGCGGTGGATTGAAGTCGCCCGCGATATGTGGGGCTACGACTTTCCGCCGATTGTCCACTGGCAGAACTTGCCGAACCCCTATGACGCTGCGGGCGAGCCAGACCTGACCGATGACGTGATCGCCGTCCAGGATCGCATGAACTACCTTGCCAGCAACCTCAATAAGATCATCCGCTATTATGGACACCCGATGCGCTACGGCGTGGGGCTGGGGGCAACGGATAAACTGCGTGTCGGACCTGACGAAATGGTATCCGTTTCCAAAGACGGGGACATCCGCCAGTTGGAACAGCTGGGCGACCTTGCCGGATCCATGCAATTCCTGATATTTGTGCGCCAGGCATTGTTTGACATCACCCGCACGGTGGACATTGACAGCCTCCAGGACAAAATCGGCGCACTCACTAACTTTGGCTTGCGCATCCTGTACTCGGACTTCATCGCCAAAACGAACACCAAGCGGCTGTTATTTGGTGAAGCCCTGCGGGAAATCAACCGCCGGGTGTTGACCATGAACGGCATGAACCCCGACCCTGGGGACGTGGTATGGTCCGACATCCTCCCCACCAACGTGCAAGAGGAGATCAATGTCCTGACTTCCGACCTGGGGAATGGGCTTGTCAGCAAGCAGACCGCCAGTAAGCGGCGGGGCTACGATTGGGAAAGCGAACAGGAACGGATGCAGGAGGAAGCCGCCGCCGGTGACAACGTGGGTGCGGCTGTTCTGCGGCTGTTCAACCAGGGAGGACAGTAAATGCCATATCTCCCGGACGTGCTGTCAGCCGCCGCCCAATACCAGGCAGCCCTGGAACGGCAGGACGCCGCAGCACTCGCACGGCTGGCGCGGGCATACCATGACGCATACAAGCGCATAGAAGGCAAACTCAACGCCCTGCTGCTGGAAACCGCCGGGCGTGACCTGACAATGGGGGAAGTCACCCGGCTGGGGCAATACCGTTCCATGCTATCGCAGATCGGCGTGGAACTGCGCGACATGGAAGCCCTGACTAGGGACATCACCCGGCAGCTTGCAGACCTGGGCATTGACACCGGGCGCAGGAACGCCGGGAATTACATCAGCATCCTGGCATCCGGGGAAACGAAGATAAGTGCGGACTTCATGCGCCTGCCAAGCGGGGCAATTAAAACCATGCTGGGCTTCCTGTCGGACGACAGCCCGCTATACAAGGGAATTGCCGGCATCTCCGAACACGCCCCGGAGATTGCCAGCGCGCTGGTACAGGGCATCGCCCAGGGGCGCAACCCAACGCAGATCGCCGGCATCCTCACCCGCACCTGGGGCATGCAATTGACAAGCAGCATGAAAACGGCAAGAACCGCCATGCTGTGGGCGCACCGGGAGGCAAGCCGGGCAAC
>JAGVUS010000301.1 GCA_019136175.1 Chloroflexota bacterium
AACCCGGTCGGGTGAGGATGGCAGGCAAATAGGAATTGACCCAGGCAGCCCCATCACCGCCGGTGAGTTGGTGAATAAATTCAGCCACCCGCGAGGCAGCCTCGCGGATGACAGTAACTTCTTCTTCCGTCCACCCCCCCTCCAGCCTCCAGCCAAAATCGTAACGCAGCCTGCCAGCCGGGGTGTTTAACTGTTCTTCAATCTTTTCTTTCATCATGTTCCAGTGGCAAAATCACCAGGCATGGAATCCCCAACACAAAGGATTCCATGCCTGGAAATCACGACTAGGTCCAGTTTTCCAAACCGCTGACAATTTTCGCCAGGAATCCATCCGCGCTGGCACCATCGAGGATGCGATGGTCAAATGTCAAAGAAAGATACACCATCGGGCGGACTGCTATGGCATCATTCTCCACGACAACAACCCGTTTCTGGATAGTGCCAACACCCAGAATGGCACACTGGGGCTGGTTGATGACCGGCATGGCAAAAAGCGAGCCACCAATGCCATGGTTGGTGATGGTAAACGTGCCACCCTTGACCTGCAGTTTGTGTTCCCGTGCCCGGCTGGACAGGTCATTGATTTGTCTTGCCAGCCCAAGCAGGGAGTAACCGTCTGCATGTTTGATGACAGGGACAATCAGTCCTTCCTCTCCCAAAGAAGTTGCCATGCCAAAGTGGATGGCTCCGTGAATGAGAATGCCCTCGTCAGACCAGGAGGAATTGACAATCGGGAATGCCCGCAAAGCCGCCACCGCTGCCGAAATGAAATAGGCAGTAAATGTCAGGTTCACCCCATCGCGTGAAAATTCCGCTTTGTGGGCATCGCGGTGTTTGATCACCCGGCTCATATCAGCTTCCATGACGGTCGTTACATGCGGAGAAGTGCGCTTGCTCATCACCATGTGATCCGCAATTGCTCGCCGGATGGTGGTTAGCGGGACCAGCCGATCCCCTCCAACCAGCCTGGCTGGCGGGGCAGATTGGAGGGCTGGTGCGGCAGGGGTGGGTGCCTGCCCTGCCGTTCCACCCGGGAACATCAATTCCGTGGGGCGGAACAAATCGCCTTCACCCGGTGTTTCCCAGGCAGCCGGTTCCTGTGCCGGGGACTGACGGCTCTCCAGAAATGCAAGCACATCCTTCTTGGTGATCCGCCCTCCCTCCCCCGTACCTTTTACCTGGCGCAGATCCACACCGTGTTCCTGGGCAATCTTCGCCACAACGGGTGAAATGAAACCAAGCTCGCGTTCCCTGCCAGCTGGCGGGATTGTTGGGGCAACTTGCGGCGCAGTGGCTGTTACATCAACCGCTGGTTTTGCATCCTGTGGTTGGATCATTCCCTCTCCGCCAGGCTGTTCACCCGGCTCGCCAATCCATGCAATGACCGTCCCAGCCCGAACTGTCGTACCTTCCGGTACCAGGATTTTTAAGATGACCCCCGAAGTTGGGCTGGGGATTTCCGAATCCACTTTGTCGGTGTTTACTTCCAGCAAGGATTCAAACTCCTGGATGCTCTCCCCTTCTTTTTTCAACCATTTCATCACGGTGCCTTCCACAACCGATTCGCCCAATTGCGGCATGATCACTTGTGTTGCCATGTTTCCTCCTAATACCTTGCCAGTTCACGGATGGCGCTGGAAATTTTTTCCGGGTTTGGCATAAACCAATCCTGCAGGGGATGGCTGAAAGGCACACCGGGAACATCCGGTCCACACAAACGCCGTACGGGAGCATCCAGGTCGGTAAATGCGCCCTCGGCAATCGTTGCAGCTACTTCAGCGCCATACCCACCGGTTAAATTTGCTTCGTGCACAATCAATGCCTTGCCAGTCCGCTGAACGGAGGCAAGGATGGTTTCCCGGTCCACCGGGTAGAGAGTGCGCAAATCAACCACCTCCACACTGATGCCTTCCGCAGCAACCTTCTCGGCAGCCTGGAGGGCATAGTAATGCATCATGCCATACGCAAACACAGACACATCGGTTCCAGCACGGCTGATCCTGGCAGGACCAATGGGGACTGTAAATTCACCTTCAGGCACCTCTCCCTTGATCAGCCGATAGCCTTTCTTGGGTTCAAAGAAGATCACCGGGTTGGGATCGCGCACCGCCGATTTCAGCAATCCCTTGGCGTCATAGGGGTTGGATGGAATAACAACCTTTAAACCGGGCACCTGTGCAAACATGGCTTCCGGTGACTGGGAATGGTACAAACCACCGCCAATCCCACCACCATAGGGAGCGCGGATCACCATGGGCACTGTCCATTCCCCATTGGATCGATAACACATTTTGGCAGCTTCACTGATAATCTGGTTATATGCCGGGTAAATGAAATCCGAGAATTGGATTTCGCAGATGGGTTTCATGCCATAGAGAGCAGCCCCAATACCCACCCCAACGATGGAAAGCTCCGCCAGCGGGGAGTCAATCACACGGTCGGCACCGTACTTATCAAATAATCCCACGGTCGCCCGAAAAACTCCGCCTCGAATTCCCACATCTTCCCCAACAATAAAAACGTTGGGGTCGCGCGCCATCTCCTCGTCCATTGCCTGGCGAATGGCTTCAATCAAGGTCATTTCAGTCATGGCGCACCTCTTCAGCATAAACGGGATATGTACCTTCCTCCACGTTGGGGTATGGAGCCTGGGTGGCAAATTGAACGGCATCATCCACCATTTCCCTGGCGCGGGCTTCCATGCCTTCCACCTGCTCGGGGGTTAATAATCCCTCCTGCTCCAGCCGGGATCGAACAACAAGGATCGGGTCGCGCTGTTTGTGCTCCTCCACCTCCTCCCGGCTGCGATATGTCCGGTCATCATCATCCGAGGAATGGGGTGTGATCCGGTACATGCGGGCTTCAATCACAGTCGGTCCATTGCCGGAGCGCGCTTTTTCTGCCGCCCGGGCAACCACCTCGTACACCTTGTAGGGATCTGTTCCGTCCACCGTAAGACCTTCCAATCCCAACCCGCAGGCTTTATCCGCTGAACTGCGGACCGCCATTTGTTTTTCCTGTGGCACTGAAATGGCGTACTGGTTGTTTTCCACCAGGAAGATGACCGGCAACTGATGAACTGCCGCCCAATTGACCGCCTCGTACCATTCTCCCTGCGAGGTGGAACCCTCACCGATGGTTGTCAACACCACCTGGTCCTTCTTTTGCATTTTCATCGCCAGTGCAATCCCGGCGGCATGACATGCCTGCGTGGCAACCGGGGCGGAATGGCTGACTGCATTTGCGCGCCGCAAACTCCAATGGCTTGGCATTTGACGCCCGCCCGAGGATGGTTCTCCCTGCTTGCCCATCAGGCTCAAGACAAATTCACGCGGTGTATATCCAAGGCAGATCATGAGCGCGAGGTCGCGGTAATAGGGTGTCACCCAGTCCTCCCCCCGGTTCAGGGCAAAAGCAGCGCCCACCTGGGCGGCTTCCTGCCCAATCCCGGAGATGTGGAAGGCAATTTTGCCCTGGCGGTGGAGGACCCAGGCGCGTTCATCCAACCGGCGCGCCAGGAGCATCATCCAGTACATCTCAATCCGTTGTTCTTTGGTTAATTCCATCCGTATTGCTCCTTTCCTCCAGCAATCATAAACGGTTTTGATCCGAATATCAAATCACTGTAAACCCATCGCCGCCAGCATCTCATCGTCAGATGCATACTTAAAACACATCAACCCGCGGCGCCCGGCTTCCTCGCGTTCCATTGTCTCCAACTTGCACAGATCCGTATTGGAAACAACCCGCTTTCCGGAAAGACGGATTTTCTCATCAATTTTTTCCAGCAAAAACACCTTCACCGGGGTTTTCGCTGCCAGATATTGAAGCATTGCCCGGGCTCCATTGGTTCCATCACGGCGGGCAACACCCACCAACCCGGTGCTTGCCTGCCGGGACCAGCCAGCCACAAAGATCCCCTGGATGGGTTGATTGGTTTCCGGGTCGAACACTTCATAAGATTGTTCATCAACAGGGTGGGAGGGATTGGGATTTTTCACAAATTCCGAACCCTTGACAGGCAAACCCAAACGGTCATCCACACGGTCACCAATCGCGAAAATTACCGTATCCACATCCACGATCCGGCGGGTTCCCAGCGAACGCGCCTTGGTGTCCCCATTGACAAGCTGGAGGGTATTGTCTTCCACTTCCAATCCAACCATCCCGCCCCCGTCATTTCCGATAATGCGGGTGGGAGATTGGAGGAAATTCAAGGTCATCCGGGTGGTGGAACCAGTTGGCTGGGCATTGGAGGCAATGGCATGCAGGCTGGCTTGAACTGCATCGGGGTCCTGCCCCACCGCCCGCATAATATCCGCCACCCGGTTCACTTCCGCATCATAGGCGGCGAGATCAATATTGGCTCCAATCGTTTCCACTTCCTTCTTGTCAAATTTCACTTCCGCCGGACCGCGCCGGGCAATCGCCATGACCTCATCCACATGTTTTTCGGTAATCAGGTAACGGGCAATATCCATCATCACGTTTCCTACGCCAACGACTGCCACCCGCCTGCCAATCCGGTACGGCTTTTGACTGTAAGGTGGAAGCAGATTGTAGTGGTAGACAATATCCTTGGCATGATACACCCCCACAAGATCTTCTCCTGGCAGCCCCAGCCACTTGGTGCCCTGGGCACCTGCTGTAACCAGAATTGCCTGGCAGCCCAGTTCCCATAAATCATCCAGGGAAAGATCCCCATCCTTGCCCACCACAATGTTGCCGTAATAATGTACATTGGGCAGCGAGAGGATTTGCCGGAACTGGGCGCGCAACCCTTCCTTCATTTTCAATTTTTCCGGGTAAATGCCGTATTCCGCCAAACCACCCGGTTTGATATCCCGGTTCAGGAGAATGACTTCCACCCCCTGCCCTGCAAGTTCTTTGGCGGCAAACAATCCCGCCGGACCTGCCCCAACAACCGCCACCAGATAACGATCCTGCTTTTCCATGTTCCCTGCCTTTCCATACCTGATGATGTTTACATTAATGATAATTATACATGGTTCATATCCACAAAATTGCAGTCTATGCTATATTCAGGATATATCGAATTTGATGGGAGCAAGGATCATGAATCAAGGTGAAACCACAGAGCCCCGGGAAGAAAAAAGAACAGAAACCCGCCAACCTCACATCGATCGGTCGAAGATCAAGCCTGCTTTTTGGATGGTAAGTTCCATTCTCTCCCTGGTGGTTAATATCATTCTGATTGCAGTCATCCTCCTGTTGGGACGGGAGCTATTTACACTGAAAAATATTCTCTCTGCCAACCTGATTGAACCGCTCTACACCAATTTCAAACTGATGGATGAAGCACATATCCGCATGACCATTCCAGTCAGCACTACCGTTCCGGCTGTCTTCGAATTACCACTGGAAACAGACACTTCGGTGACCCTGACCACCGACACAGTCATCACAAACGCTGAGGTGTCAGTGTATACAGGAGGATTGATGATTCAAAATGCCCGGACGGATATTGTCCTTCCGGCGGGGGCAGTGTTACCGGTTCATCTGTCTCTTACCGTGCCTGTAAATCAATCCATCCCGGTGGAATTAAACGTGGATGTGGACATTCCCCTGGAGGAAACAGAACTGCATGAACCATTTGTCGGTCTACAGCAGGTGGTTGAACCTTATTACAACCTGCTTAGCCCGGGACCATCCTCCTGGCAGGAAGCCATTTGCGGGAAAACACCCGGCAAGTTCTGCCAATTCTTTATTCGTTGAGGTCGCATGACAGACACCTTTACACGGATTTCCCTCCCCAACGGGTTGCTCGTCCAACTGAAAGAAATCCACACCACGCCCATCATTAGCCAGTGGATATGGTACCGGGTTGGCTCCCGCAATGAGATCCCCGGTAAAACCGGTATTTCTCACTGGGTGGAGCATATGCAGTTTAAAGGCACGCCCAACTTCCCCTCTGGCGTTCTGGATAAAGCCATTTCCCGGGAGGGCGGTTTTTGGAACGCGTTCACGTACCTGGACTGGACCACCTTCTTTGAAACCATGCCTGCCGGAAAAATTGACCTGGCATTGCAACTGGAAGCGGACCGGATGTTCAACAGCCAGTTTGATGAACATGAGGTGGAATCAGAACGCACGGTAATCATCTCGGAACGGGAAGGAAGTGAAAATGAACCCCTGTTCCGCCTGGGAGAAGCAGTCCAGGCAGCCAGCTTTGATCTGCATTCTTATCACCACGAAGTGATCGGAGAAAAAAACGATTTACTCAAAATATCCCGCGATGATCTATATGAACATTACCGATCGTACTATCATCCGGGAAACGCAGTCATTGCCCTGGCAGGTGATTTCGAGATGGATGCAATGATCGATCGCCTGTCACAACTGTATGCCAGCCTGCCTGCCGGCTCCACCCCCACAAACCATATCCAGGCGGAAGCGCCGCTTGAAGCTGAACGGCGGATCGAAGTATCCGGACCCGGTCAAACCACCTTCCTGCAACTTGCCTACCGGTCTCCGGCTGCCAGCAATCCCGACTTCTTTGCGTTTTCAGTCCTGGACAGCCTTCTTTCCGGTCCTTCCAGCCTGAACATGTTTGGCGGGGGTATTTCCAACAAGACCAGCCGTCTCTACCGGGCACTGGTTGAACGCGAGCTTGCGATCTCGGTGGGCGGCAGTCTGCCAGCCACCATTGACCCATACCAGTATGATATTCATATCACGGTGCATCCAAACCAATCACCGCAGGCAGTTCTAAAGGCTGTTGACGATGAAATCCACCGGTTCCAGGATTCCCTGGTGTCCATGGACGAGGTCCGGCGGGCAATCAAGCAAAGCCGGGCGCTGTTTGCATATGGCAGCGAGAACATCACCAACCAGGCTTTCTGGCTGGGTTATGCTGAAATGTTTGCTCATTATGACTGGTTTGAAGGATATGTCAGCCGCCTGGAGACAATTACACCGGAAGACATCCAAACCATTGCCCGGACATGGCTGAATCCAAGCCACCGCGTGGTGGGCACGTATCTCCCCACCGGGGATGGGGAGGTAGGCAAATGAAACAGCAACAGCCAGTAAAGTACAATTCCATTCCAGGCGGAGATGACATTACGCGAGCCATCCTACCCAACGGCGTTGTTGTTCTGACACGTGAAAATTTTAACAGCCCATCCGTTGTTATTCAAGGATACTTGCCGGGGGGCAGCATCTTTGACCCGGCAGAAAAGCTGGGTCTGGCTCACTTCACAGCAACCTGCCTGATGCGCGGTACCCAAAGCCAGACCTTTCAGGAGATCTATGATACTCTGGAATCCGTAGGGGCAAGCCTGGGTTTTGGGGCAAGCGTTCACAATATCAATTTTGCCGGGCGGTCCTTGGCGGAAGACCTGCCCCTGCTGCTGGAACTGGTTACTGCCAGTGTGATGGAACCAACCTTCCCAAAGGAGCATGTGGAGCGGGTGCGGGCACAATTCCTGACTCACCTTGCCATCCGGGAGCAGGATACCGAGGAGCGCGCATCCCTTGCCCTGGATGAAATTCTCTTTCCAAACCATCCCTATGGCACACCAGAGGATGGATACATCGAAACCATTCAGCGGATCCAGCGGGAGGATCTTATCCGCTTCCAAGCAGAAAACTTCGGACCGGGCGGGGCTGTTATCGTTGTCGTGGGGGCAGTCAGCAGCACTGATGTCATGGATCACATTTACAAGACTGTGGCAACCTGGCGCAATCCTCGACAAAACACCCCTCCCGCCCTGCCAGTCCCCCAGCCAATGCAGCAAACCATCCGAAAACACATCCCATTGCCTGGAAAAAGCCAGACAGACCTGTTTATCGGAACCCATGGACCCAAACGTACAGCCCCGGAATACCTTGCCGCCTCCCTGGGAAACAATATCCTTGGGCAATTCGGCATGATGGGACGGATTGGCGATGTGGTCCGGGAGCAGGCGGGACTGGCATACGCGGCGTCCACCAGCCTGAATGCCTGGCACCAGGGTGGTTCCTGGGAAGTATCCGCCGGTGTCAATCCCGCCAACCTCGACCGAGCCATTGACCTGATCACTCGGGAATTGGAACGGTTTGTTCGTGAGCCGGTTTCCCATGATGAGTTGCAGGACAGCCAGGCAAACTATATCGGGCGGCTGCCCCTGTCACTGGAATCCAATGCCGGGGTTGCCGGTGCAATCCTGAACCTGGAAAGATTCCAATTGGGTCTTGACTATTACAGGCTATACGCAGACCGTATCGCCGCCATTTCACCAGATGAGATCCTGTCCGCTGCCCAAGCCTTCATCCACCCAGAACACCTGGCGATTGTATCCTCCGGTCCAGAGTTGGAGTAATTCCCATGCTGCGGACAGGCATTGACCTGGTGGAGATCAACCGGCTGGAAAACCTTCGACCGGAGATCCGGGAGCGATTCCTCCAAAGGGTGTTCACCCCCGGCGAATTACAAGATGCCCATGGCAGCCTGCAAATGCTTTCCGGGCGGTTTGCTGCCAAGGAGGCTGTTGCCAAGGCATTACAGACCGGCATTGGTCCCATCGGTTGGCAGGATATTGAAATCCGCAAAGGCACTGCAGGCGAACCCATATTAACCCTGCATGGAGCTGCCCAGGAACTTGCCGAAGGTCTGGGATTGGTGGAGTGGTCGGTCAGCATCAGCCACACCCGGCAGTATGCTGTGGCGTGCGTGGTAGCCCTGGGTAAAGACCGGGAGAACAGGAAATGAAAATTCTTTCGGTCAGCGATCTTGAAATGGGATTCCTGTATTCCCCCCGAATTGCTGAACGATTTTATGACGTGGATATGATCATTTCCTGTGGTGATCTTCCATATTATTACCTGGAGTATATGATCAGCATGCTGAACATCCCGCTTTACTATGTGCGCGGAAATCATGCCGCCCAGGTGGAGAGCGGATTCGGAGGAGATCGAACCCATCCATGGGGTGCAGTGGATATGCACCGCCGGGTGGTGGAGGATGACACAGGATTGCTGCTTGCCGGGATTGAGGGCAGTCTGCAATACAATAACGGTCCCCACCAATATAACCAGGATGAAATGTGGTGGATGGTGTGGATGCTGGTTCCACAACTTTTTTTTAACCGAATTCGTTTCGGGCGCTACCTGGATATTTTTATTACACACGCTCCTCCATTCGGCATCCACGATCGGGATGACCGCCCACACCAGGGAATCAAGGCTTTCAACTGGCTGATTCGGGTGTTTCAACCAACCCTGCACCTGCATGGACACATCCACCTCTACACCCAGAATGTTGTTCCGGTTACAAGGGTAAATCATACCCAGGTCATCAATACATATGGCTACCGTGAGATAAAATTTGACTTGCCAGGAAAGCGTGGCGAACTTTCCCGTGCCCAATTGAAAATCGCCAATTCGGAGGTGATTATGCCAACCGACTCCCCTCCCCCCATTCGAAAAATGGCAAATGAGGATTTTAACAATGCCATCCGGAAGGGTTTCTGGCGGTCTGTTGTGAGCTGGTTAAAAAAGAAGGATGACCGCTTGCTCCCTTTTGATGAATACAGAAAGCGGCTTCCGTTTTCCAGTGAACACTACCTGGGGATGCGCCAGATCGAGATCGATCGAATTGTGGGCAGTGTTGGTCGATACCAGGATTTTGATGGAGCGTTTTTGCCCCGCCATGAACGGATTCGCCCCCGGTGGGAAAGTATTGATACCGCCCATTTGCAGGATGTGATTTTACCCCCCATTGAAGTCTACAAGATTGGCGAAATTTATTTTGTCCGGGATGGTAATCACCGTGTTTCTGTTGCACGGGAAAAAGGTCAGCTTTACATTGACGCACAGGTAATTGAAATTGATGTTCCATTCCCGGTGGATGAAAACACCAGCCTGGATGATCTAATTCTTGCCAGGGAACAACAAATGTTCCAGCAGGATACCCACCTGCACGAACTCCGCCCCGGTTCGGATGTCCGCTTATCCATCCCCGGATTGACCACCCAACTATTGGACCATATCCGAACACACCAATGGTTCATGGGAGAACGCCGTCAGCAGGAGATCCTGTGGGAGGAAGCAGTTACGGATTGGTATGATGAGGTATATATGCCTCTTATCCGTGTCATTCGGGAACAAAACATCCTTGAATCGTTTCCGGGCAGGACAGAGGCGGATTTATACCTGTGGATCATCGAGTATCTCTGGTACCTGCGGGAAGAATTGCAGGAAATCAGCCTGGATGAAGCAGCCCAACAATTTACAAACACCTATTCCACAACACCGATAAACAAGTTGTTCCGAATTATCCGCAATATCGGCAGGGTTTATCCAGACGATGAACCAATCCAGCCAGTGGATGGTTAACAGGAATCAATTGGTTTCGCGAATTCCAATCCACAGGTGATTGGGTTGAATCATGCGGGTGGACCGCACCTCCATCCCTCCCATCCGGCTGGTTACATTTTGAATCATGCTTGGGTGAACATAAACAAGGTCAGGCTGTCTGCCGTATTTTCGGAGATAGTATGAAGATGCTTCTGCAATTTTGGCAGCCAGGTCCAGCCTGGGATTATTATCAAACCATAACATGCCAACTTTCATGCAACCCTCCCTGCTAACGATTGAACATGGGAACTTTAAAAGTGATCCAGGCGTGACCCAGCATCACCATGAATTGATCTTTTTCCAGCACATCATCGGTACCTGTGTCACCTGCTGCCAGGAACTTCCTTGAGC
>JAGVUS010000408.1 GCA_019136175.1 Chloroflexota bacterium
CTGAATCCCCGCGAGACACTTGATGATCCTGTTACCACCCGAAAGGTATTGATCATCCTGGGAGTTGCAATTGTGTTTTTCTTCTTTGAGGATGCACTGAAGATCAGCCCGGCATTTATTGCACTCAGCGCAGCAGCAGGAGCATTGCTCTGGATCCGTCCCGACATGCAGGATATTCTCAAACGGATTGAATGGAGTGTCCTGGTGTTCTTCGCATCCCTGTTCGTGATTGTTGGCGGTCTGGAGGCTTCGGGGGTCCTGGGATACATTGTTTCACAACTGGAATTACTAAAATCCATCCCCCCGGTCTTGTTTGGGTTAATCCTGCTCTGGTTTTCTGCCGGTTTGTCAGCGTTTGTGGATAATGTTCCCATCACCATTGCATTGATTCCGGTCCTGCAAAGCTTGGAGGCGTATGGTTTTAATATCCAGCCGCTCTGGTGGGCGCTTGCATTTGGGGCGGGTTTTGGCGGAAACGGTACCATCATCGGGTCTTCCGCTAATATTGTGGTGGCAAGCCTGTCCGAGCGCACCCGTTCCCCCATCACACCCCGGCTCTGGAACCGCCGCGGTTTGCCCGTCATGCTGCTCACTTGCACCGTCGCCAGCATCCTCTACCTGCTGCTCTTTCCACTGTTCCAACGATAACCCCATCCCCATCATTGCAATTCAGTCTTTGGGACTTGCAAAAAGACAAGGCGCCGGAGGGGAAATCCGGCGCCCATGCAAAGAGGAGGATCGAAGAAGTCTAATCCATTTGATTCGGTGCATTGTCCACCGGTGGTTTGATCGCCACATCCGCTGACGCTGGCTGTGTTACCGGGTGATGATGATCCTGCCGTTCCGCAATCTTAACCAGGAGGTACAGGATCTGACCCATCGCCGTAAGAACCAGTCCAGCCAGAAAACTCACCAGCCCGGTTCCAACGCCGGACATCATTGGGACAGCACGCTGAATGCGCCCCATGGGCAGGTCCAAATCACCGCGCAAGGCTATTCCATGGCTGACCATCAACGATACCGCGGCAACAAAACCGCCCACGATAACAAGAATACCGACAACAACCAGGATAATAGCAGTAATTTTCGCAAATGCTTTCATTGAATCTCCATTTCTCAATAATCATTTGTCCTATTATTTCATGAAATCATTCAGTAACCATTAAGATCTTGTAAATTCCCTGTAAATATCTTGAAACCACCTGCCAAAATCATCGTATACTGAACATGAAACATCAAATTGAGAGGTACCCCCCATGAATCAGATCGTCCGCAGTAAAACTGACCGCATGATTGGTGGAGTGTGTGGTGGAATTGCCCACGCTTTGCGCATTGATCCTGTATTTGTCCGCCTCTTTTTTGTTCTGTTGGCAATTGGCGAGGGAATCGGCGTCCTGCTGTACCTGGTGCTCTGGCTCGTCATTCCGGAGGAATCCACTCCTGCACAGATGAATTTTGGGGAGCGGGCGCGGGATATGGGAGAGGAATTCCGCCAGGCAGCTTCCAATCCCCACCCTCACACTGCCCTGTATGTCGGCGGCGCGCTCATCCTGCTGGGAGCATATTACCTGCTGCGTACCTTTGATTTTCCCTGGCTGCAATGGATCAACCAATCGACCATTCTTGCCTTCCTGCTGATTGTTGCCGGGATTGTTCTGCTCCTGCGGTTCCGGAAATAATCAGAAGTCAATTTCCTTCTCCACCCGTTGCAGGCTGCCACTTTCCACCAGCCAGAGCGTCCTGGCGAACCCCTCGATAAAATACCGGTCGTGCACCACGGCAAGAATGGTCCCGTCAAAGCCTGACAGTGCCTGTTCAAACCGCGCCCGGCTGGGAATATCCAGGTGATTGATTGGCTCATCCAGCATGAGAAAATTACATCCCCGCACCACCAGGACAGCCAGCATTAATCTTGCCCTCTCGCCAAAGGAGAGGTTCCCCACCGGGATGAAAACATCGTCCTGGGTGAACAGGTAGTAGGATAAAAACTGGCGCGCTTCTGTCTCAGCAAATCCAGTCTCCCGCTGGATGGTTTCCAGCGGATGATGGGCGGGGTTTA
>JAGVUS010000187.1 GCA_019136175.1 Chloroflexota bacterium
TTTGGGACGGTGATCAACAGCGGGGCAATCGTTTCACACGAGTGCCAGTTGGGCAGGGTGGTGAACCTTTCCCCGGGCGCAACGCTGGGCGGCAGGGTGAAAATGGGGGATTACACCCAGGTTGGCATGCGCGCCACCATCAACCTGGACCTGGCGATTGGGACGCGGGTGCGGATTGGCAACGGCGCCACCGTCAAAGCGGATGTGCCCGATTACGGGATTGTGTACGCCGGGACGATTTATCCCCCGCGCTTATAACTCCATCACCATGTAGCGTTCGCCCGGCTGGAAGCCGCGCGATTGGTAGTAGCGCCGGGTTCCCACGGCGGCAATCACCGCCAGGCGGCGGTAGCCGTGCGCCCGCGCCAGCCCGGCGGCATGCTGGATGAGCGCCGTGCCCAGCCCGGTGTGCTGCGCCGCGCCCGCCTGCCCCGCCCCCACTGCCAGCGACTGCCCGTAGATGTGCACCTCGCGCACCAGCGCCGCACCCTGCAGGTCGGTCAGCACGTCCGTCACACAGGTGGAGGAATCCGGATTGGGCAGGGAAAGCCGCAGGTAGCCCGCCAGGCGGTCGTCGGGGGTTGTGTACTGGAGGAAGTGTTCCTCCGCCCCGGCAGCCGGGTAGGTGAAATCGTCCAGCCGCAGGTCGGCGGGCTGGACAGCCTGGTCGCGGATCTCGCGGCAGCGGATGCAGCGGCATGCCTGCCCGCGCCGTTCCAGTTCCGCCAGCACGTCCTGGCGCAGGCTGGTGCGCCGGTTGCCCGCCACCACGTGGTGCGAGGGGATGTCGCGAATCACCCGGTTCACCCGGCAGTAGGGCGGAATAGCGCATCCATCGTGTAGGGCTGGTACTCGCCGCGCTCCCAGCAGCCGTACAGGTCGGCGGACTGCATCAGCTGGGTGGGGTAGATTTTAATTTCATCCGGGCAGAAACCCTGCCAGAGCCGGGCAAAATCCTGCCGGTCGCTTTCCAGCGTGGCGCCCAGCAGGTTGGGCATCCAGTGGAGGACGATTTTGAAGCCCGCCGCCCGCAGCAGGGCAACCGCCCGCAGCGTATCGGCGGCGGTGTGCCCGCGGCGGTTGGCTGCCAGGATGCGGTCATCCAGGCTCTGCGCGCCCATCTGCACCTTGGTCACACCCAGGTCGCGGAACCATGCCAGCCGCTCCACGCTGATGGCATCGGGGCGGGTCTCAATCACCAGTCCCACGTTGCGGGAGGCGGTGGTTTCGTTCTGTTGGTGCGCTTCCGCCAGCGTGGCGGATGTGGTGCCGTTCAGGGCGTCAAAACAGCGGCGGATGAATTCCTCCTGGTAGGGGCGCGGGTATGCCGTCCAGCTGCCGCCCAGCACCAGCAATTCAATCTTGTCCACCGGGTGACCGACCGCCACATAGGAATCGAGGCGGCTTTTCACCTGGGCAAAGGGGTCAAAAGTGGGGCAGAAGATGCAGTTGCCCGGGCAGGGGTGCGGCTTGGTTAACACCGTCACGGTGGTGACGCCGGAAAGCGAGCGCACCGGCTTCATGCGGATGCGCGCCAGCAGAGCCTCGTCCGCCTGCCATTCGCCGGATTCCACCAGCCTGCGGTAGGCAGCCACCAGCACATCCTTGCCCAGGTAGCCCCCGCCGGGCAGCGGATGGCGGCGCAGGGCGCGGTAGGCATCGGCGCCGCGGCGCACCTCCTCCAGCACCTGGCGGGCGAGCGCCAGGGGCGGCAGGCGCGTTGGGGCGAACCCCGCGGTAGGGGTCGGGCACCGCGCTGCGTACCATGTGGTAGGGGCGAGGCTGAACTCTCCAAGACACGATCCCAAGGGTTCTGCCTCGCCCCTACAAAAAACAGGGATTGCCACGACACAGAACGCCGCGGTCGTCGCGTAGGGGCAGGGCTCGTCCCTGCCCGGGATGGTTGCATACAATGACAGATGAGGGTGGGGACAAGCCCCACCCCTACAAAAACAGGGATTACGGCAGGTTTTAACCCCCCGCCATGCGGCGGCGGATTTCCTCCACCCGGGCAGCATCCTTCTCTGCATCCGGATCACCGATGGCGCGTTCGTAATCCACACATACCTGCATTAATTCCACGGCGCGCGCCAGGTCGCCCTGCTTTCCATAAATCAAACCGAGGTTCCAGGAGTCAATTGCCTCACCGCGCCGGTCGCCGATTTCGCGCTTAATTTTCAGCGCTTCTTCATAGTACCCGATTGCCTTGCGCACCTCGCCCAGGTTTTTATAGGCAATTCCCAGGTTACCCAGGGCAGTTCCCTCGCCGCGCCGGTCGCCGATCTCGCGGTCAATTTTCAGCGCTTCTTCATAGTACCCGATTGCCTTCTGCACCTCGCTCAGGCGGGCATAGGCAAGCCCCAGGTTGCCCAGGGCAATCCCCTCGCCGCGCCGGTCGCCGATCTCGCGGGTAATGGTCAATTGCTGCTCATAGTACCCGATTGCCTTCTGCACCTCGCCGAGGTCGGCATAGGCAAGCCCCAGGCTGCCCAGGGCATTCCCCTCGCCGCGCCGGTCGCCGATCTCACGGGCAATTACCAGCGCCTGCTCATAGTACCCGATTGCCTTCTGCACCTCGCCCAGGGCGGCATAGGCAAGCCCCAGGCTGCCCAGGGCATTCCCCTCGCCGCGCCGGTCGCCGATTTTACGCATAATTTTCAGCGCTTCTTCGTAGTACCCGATTGCTCGCTGCACCTCGCCCAGGCGGGCATAGGCAATCCCCAGGTTGCCCAGGGCATTCCCCTCGCCCTGCCGGTCGCCAAGTTCGCGGAAAATTACCAGTACCTGTTCGTAGAACCCGATTGCCTTCTGCACCTCGCCCAGGTCGGCATAGGCAAGCCCCAGGTTGCCCAAGTCAGCCCCCTCGCCGCGCCGGTCGCCGAGCTCGCGAGCAATTACCAGCGCTTCTTCGTAGTACCCGATTGCCTTCTGCACCTCGCCCAGGGAGTAGTAGGCAGCCCCCAGGTTGCCCAGGGCATTCCCCTCGCCGCGCCGGTCGCCGATCTCGCGTTTAATTTTCAGTGATTCTTCGTGGTACCCGATTGCCTTCTGCACCTCGCCCAGGTCGGCATAGGCAAGCCCCAGGTTGCCCAGGGCATTCCCCTCGCCGCGCCGGTCGCCGATTTCGCGCTTAATTTTCAGCGCTTCTTCATAGTACCCGATTGCCTTGCGCACCTCGCCCAGGGAGTAGTAGGCAGCCCCCAGGTTGGTCAGGGCATTCCCCTCGCCGCGCCGGTCGCCCAGGCTTCGGGCAGCCGCCAGCGCCGCCTCCAGCCAGGCAATCCATGCCCGCGGGTGCAGGCGCAGGGATATCACATATCCCCCGGCATCCGGGTAAGCATTGCACAGACGGGCGATTTCCCGATTCTGACCTGCCCGGGCGGCAGCCCACGCCTGCCCGGCTTCCACATTCTGCCGCTCCCGGTCAAACAACCCCAACCCCGCCAAGATGGAGTCCCTCCCTGTTTCATAAAGATGCTGGGCTTCCCCCAATACCTCGAGATAATGCGAGGCATGCCGGAACGCCAGCGCATTCCCCTCCTCCCCCGTCCACCCCAATACCTCGAGATAATGCGAGGCATGCCGGAACGCCAGCGCATTCCCCTCCTCCCCCGTCCACAGCGAACGGGTGAAGTCCCGCCCCAGGTCGTGCAGGCGCCAACGGTCATGGGTGTAATCCACCAGGCAGGCGTCACGCAGTTCTGCCAGCACTGCCCCGGCATCGCCGTCCATCTGCCACACCGCGGCAGCCGCCGGGGTGTCAAAGTCCGCCGGGAAGATGCCCAGCTCCCGCCAGCGGGTTTGCAGGGCAGGGTCCAGCTGGTCATAACTTGCCTGGAAGGCAGCCGCCACGGTCGTCGCCCGTTCGGGGTCCGCCAGCTTCAGCCGTTCGGCGGTATTCTCCAGCAATTGCTGCACCTTCGCAACGGACAGGTCCGGGCGGCGGCGCAGCAGCGCTCCCACCGCCCGCAGTGCCATCGGCAGCCTGCCGCACTGTCCGGCAAGCGCCCGCACATCCCCGGTTTTGCCCCACACCGCGCAGATCAGCCGGTCGGCGTCTTCCGGCGGCAGGGCTTCCACGTCAGTTGCGTGCAGGCTGGCAAGCACCAGGCGGTGGCGGCTGGTGACGATGACCAGGCAGGGCTGGGGCGGCAGGAGCGGGCGCACCTGGGCGGCATCCATGGCATCGTCCAGGAAGACCAGCACCCGTTTGCCCTGCAGCA
>JAGVUS010000042.1 GCA_019136175.1 Chloroflexota bacterium
CCCTGGGCGCGCAGGTGCGGCAGGACTGCCGCCGTCCCCAGCACCGGCAAGCCCATCACGGTGGACTCTGCGGGCAGGTGGTCATCCACGATGCCCAGCAGGTGGAAGGAACCCATGGCGCGCAACAGGTCAATCAGCGATTTGCCGTGACCGCCGCCGCCGTACAGGATGAGGTCGGGAAGGGGGGAATCGGGCATGGTCATTGCTCCAGTTCCAGGGGGAAGGTAAAGCGCCAGGGCATGCTCAGCCAGGGTTCGGGCGTGGCGCCCAGCCCCACCCGCGCCCCGGCGGTAATGCGTTCGGCGGGCGGCGGGGTGCCCGGCAGGATGCACAGCGGGCTGGCGGGGTCGGTCAGGTCGCAGCCGTTCAGCGCGCCGTCAATTGCCAGCGCCTGGGTCAGCTTGGCGGGACCGTTTGTCCAGTGGCGCCGCTCCGCCCGGGCGCGCCGGAGGGCGATGAAATCCAGCCCTTCCAGCGGGTGGATGGCGCGCAGCAGCACCGCCGCCGGGAAACCATCCGGACCGGCAACCACGTTGAGGCACCAGTGCATGCCGTAGGTGAAGTAGATGTAGGCGCGCCCCGGCGGACCGAACATGACCGCATTGCGGCGGGTGCGCCCGTTGCGGGCATGGCACGCCTGGTCATCCTGCCCGCGGTAGGCTTCCGTCTCGGTGATGATGCCGGAGAGGGTGGTTCCGTCCTCCAGCCGCCGGACAAGGCGCATCCCCAGCAGGGCGCGGGCAGTTTCCACCACGTCGCGGTCGTAGAACGAGGGAGGCAGGGGCGTTGGCATGCCTGTATTGTACACCAGGTTGGGGGGCGCCGCCCCCGGCAGGCGCACGGGCAACAAAAAAGGACTGGCGGGAAGCCAGTCCTTTTTTTCTTACAACCTGCAGGAATTACGGGCGAGTCTTGACTGCACCGGAGAGGATGTCAGCCTTGACCTGCTCGAGTTCCGCCTTCAGTTCCGCGGGAACCTGTCCATCCAGATCGTGGAAGGGGGCAATTCCCACACCACCATTGGCAAGGGTACCCACCGTGGTGCCGCCCTTGAACGTGCCATCGATCACCTGCTTGACAGCGTCCATCACCGTCACGTCCATGTTCTTCAGGACGGAGGTCAGGACGATGCTGCTGTAATCGGGCGAGGTCAGGAACCAGTCGGAGTCCACACCGATGATGTAGCCACTGCCGCGTTCCTTGACAGCGGCTGCCGTGCCCAGTCCAACAGGTCCGGCAACGGGCATGATGATGTCGGCGCCTTCATCCATCAGGGAGACACCAAGTTCCCTGCCCTTGTCCTGGTCATCGAAGCTGCTGGAGAACAGACCCTTGTTGGGGTCGTTGATGTCCCAGCCGATCACTTCCACAGCCGTGCCGTGCTTCTCATTGTAATAGAGAACGCCGCGGGTGAAGCCATCCATGAAGATGGTCACGGTGGGGATGGGGAAACCACCAAAGGTGGCAACCTTGCCGGTCTTGGTCATGCCAGCGGCAACGTAGCCAGCCAGGAAGGCGGCGCCATCGGTGTCAAAGACCTGCCCCAGGATATTGGGGACAACCGGGTCGTAGGACACATCCACGATGGAGAACTTCATATCGGGATTGGCTTCGGCGGCAATCTTGGTGGCATCGGTCAGGAAGAAGCCAACGGAGACGATGAGGTCGCACTTCTCTTCGATGAAGAGATTGAGGTTCTTCTCATAATCCGCAACTTCCTGCGATTCCAGGTATTTGCCTTCCACACCGTATTCGGTGACAGCCTGCTGGACACCCTTCCAGGCAGTGGCCCGCCAGCGCGAGCGAAGCCACCATCAAGACCGCTACAATGAGCATAAGCTTCTTGGACATACGATTTCTCCTCCTGAGAGATAATGGGGAATGGAAATTCCGGGAGGGACGCCCCTCCCACTCCCAATAGTATACAACCGATGCAAACATGACGCAAGGTTATCAAAAGCATGTTTTGGGCAGGCAGGCGGCATATCCCCATAACAAAAACAGGCTGCCGTGAAGGCAGCCTGTTTTTGATGCATCCAGGAAATCTTACTCGGAGCAGTGCCCCGGACCAATATAGCCGTTGTTGTACTGGTCAAGCGTGGATGCCAGGCTGGTCATTTGCGCCCGGACGGTCTTGTTCAGGATGCTCCAGTAGTTATAATTTTGCAGGAACGTTTCCGCCTGGGCAAGCGTACCGGAGATCACGGACACGTCCGCACCATTATACTGGTTCAACCTGGCGGCAATGTATGCATGTGAAAGCCTGATATAGGCATTCCCACCCGCAACATTCATCCACAGCATCTGGTACCAGGTTTTATTGTTGGAGTAAAACGGGGAATTTTCACCCGAGGGAGGCACCATCGCCCAGGTGGCATCATAAGGTGCCGGACCATAACTGGAGTGGGTTTTCCAATAGCCCGGGGTCAGTGTGCAGCCGCCGCAGGGCACATTGTACACAACGGTCCACATGGCATTTGAAAATTCATGGGTGTCCAGTTCTTCCAGCATGGCAGTGTTGTTCAGGTAGAAAATTCCGCATCCCATCTCCGGTGCAGTCAGAAGATAGGAATAGGTGAAGGTGGCAGGGGCAGCCCCAACGCACACCTGTCCAAGCGGTCCCGCCAGGCTGTCGGTGACATAGGCACACTCGTCAATTTCATTGGCAGTAATTGCCGCATTTGCCTGGGCAACAACGGTATGGCTCTCACCTTCCGGGTATTGATACTCGATGGTGGCATAGTTGATGGGCGGCACCTCACCGGTGATGGCGGCAGTATAGGTGCAGGTCAGGGTTTCCCCCGGTGAAACATATTCCGGCGCAGGGCAGTCCACAATTGCGCCGGGAAGCGATTCCGTCACACCAACAAACCAGAATGTGGCAATGCTTGAGACAGGATTGGTGATGGTAATTGTACCGCTGGCATATGCACCGGTATCCTCCCAGCCACTGACATCTGCAACCACGGTGTAATTCACCAGGTAACTCTGACCAGGCGACAGCGTCAACTCGCTCACATTTGCCTGCTTGGTGACGGTCCAGTCA
Organism: Chloroflexota bacterium; assembly: GCA_019136175.1. Classification (GTDB taxonomy): domain Bacteria; phylum Chloroflexota; class Anaerolineae; order Anaerolineales; family Anaerolineaceae; genus CALMHE01. The sequence goes on from JAGVUS010000042.1 coordinate 3,047, forward strand.
TACTCGCGCGTGGTGGTGACATCATAGGTCTTGGAAACTTCAATGGTTACAGTCTGGATGGAGATGGGATTTGAACTGCCAAACGCAGGCGGCTTGACCCCGGCTGCCTCCACCGTTCCTGCCAGCGGCAGCAGGCTGAAGACCAGTAATAACAGGGCAAATTTCAGGATGGTTTTCATGAGAACTCCTTTCGCATAACAATAAAAAAGTGGTTGATTGAAAACATCCATTGGAGGGGAACAACCCCTTACTTTGGAGCTGCCCGGTTTTTAATCAAAAAAACCGGCAATCCAATGGATTGGGCCGGTTTCGCCACTGGCTCCCTGATGATCTTCCCCGCAGGCGCGGGGCAGGCGACCATGTCTGACCATCAGTTCTCAGCCATCCCTATTTAATTGTCAGCAGGTGTTTTCACCAATGCAGCAACTACCTGTGCGAAGATCATACCATAAAAAAAATAAAATAAAAGAGGGATTAAAAAAATAAGGAAAAGCGAAATTTTGTTAAGGTTGCAGTTCAGGGAAATCCGGTTCCGCCGCGGCTTCCAGCACGGGCAGCGGCTCCGCCTGCTCCCACCCCCGCACGCGGCGGCGGACCTGCACCAGGAACACCACGCTGATCAGCGCCAGCCCGGCGAGCACCCCCTCCACCGCCCAGGCGCTCCAGCCTGCCAGGCTGAGCCAGACCGCCAGCGCGTCGATCAGGGTGTGGAACAGCACCGCACCCACAAACCACAA
>JAGVUS010000152.1 GCA_019136175.1 Chloroflexota bacterium
GGGTAAAAGCCAGCGGGTCCACAATTCACTTTCCGAGGCTTCCATCAAGGTTACCTTGGATTGGCTTCGATACTGTTTCCAGCGGGCTTCCAGTTGTTCAAAAAAGACATCCGGCGGTTCCTGCGCTTCCACCAGGGACATCAATTGTTGTCTAGCATTCTCCTGGAAGGCTGGATCTTCCACAACAATGCGCAAGGTATTGCCAACATCCAGAAAAATGGCTTCAATATCAGGTTGCATGGGTCCTCCAGGAAAAACAGATAATTACATTTTACAAATTATTGTAATTTTACTTTCATTTGTAAATATATTACGACATTTTACATAATTTTGCAAGTATTCTTTCTATTGTATTGACATTTTTCTCAAACCTGTGTAAACTATAGTTATCATTATGCACACGTGTGCAAGCAGGCTTCCCACTCATGGCAACCACGATCAAAGATATCGCAAGACGAACAGGGGTTTCGCACTCCACGGTTTCCCGTGCTCTCCGCAACGACCCGCTGATCTCTGTTGCAACCACCCGCCGAATTCAGCAGGTTGCCCGGGAAATGGCATATCTCCCCAGCGCAGCCGCCCGGTCGCTGAAAACCAACCGATCGCTGGTGCTGGGCGTGATTGTCAGCAGCATTGATGATCCCTTCTTCAGCGAGATTGTATTTGGCATCGAATCCTGCGCCCAGGAAGCCGGATACAGCCTTTTCATCGCGGCATCCCAGCACGACCCCAGCCGGGTGGAAAAGATCATCCAAACCATGATGGAACAGCGCACTGATGGAGTCATCATCTGTTCGTCATCCCTCAACTCCAACCAGAACCGCCAATTATTGGAATATGGTTTTCCCATTGTGGTGGTCAATCACCAGGCGGCAGAAAACTTCCATTACTCCATTTATCATGATGACGTGGACGGTTCCCGTCAGGTAACCCGTCACCTGGTGGAGCTTGGTCACACCCGCATTGCCTATCTTGGTAATTCCCTGTCTGGACGAACCACCCTGGATCGGTTGACAGGCTACCAGGCGGAGATGATGGAACACCATCTGCAGATTTTGGAAGGATATATTCACCATGTCCCGGGCAGCAATCCTGCACTGGGCGTGGATGGCGCCATGCATTTCCTGGCTTTACCCAAACCACCCACTGCCATCGTCTGTTTCAATGATATGCTGGCGATTGGCGTCCTGCAAGGCTGCCAGCAGGCAGGCATCCAGGTCCCGCAGCAAATGTCCATCACGGGCTTTGACAATATCACGTTTTCCGCCTACACCAATCCGCCGCTGACAACCCTGGATCAGCCCAAGCGATCCATCGGTGCAGAAGCAGCCCGTTTGTTGCTGACCCTGCTGAATTCCAACCAGGAAAATCCCTCCTTCCAGCCCCAGCAGATCACCCTTAAAGGAAATTTGCTGGTTCGACAATCCACCGCCCAATTGACAAACAGGGAAAAGAAATGACCATGGAAATTAACCCATCCCTTCTTGCCAAAAGCAATCTTTCCATTCTTCCAAAATCAATGATCCAGCATGATGGATGCGAATATGCTGCCGCCACTACCCAGGATGGTCTGAAATTGGCGGTGGTTCCGCTTTCTCCAGGGGTGGAGATCATGGATTTTTTAGGAGACAAATTCCAGTTCCAGGGATGTTCCGGTGTCCTGTGCAAGCCCACCCATTCCAACCTCGCTGCCCTTCAAGCCCGGCTTCCCTGGCTGCAGCCCCAATTATTGGGGGTAAAAACCTCGGCGGGGATGGGTGACCGGCTGGGGCTTGCCACACCGGGTCATGTGCGCGCCATTCAAAAAACCGGGGGGACAATCGCCCCCATCTTTGCCCAGCAATCCATCCGTGAAATGGCTCGCACCGGTCGAACACCCCGGCAGGTCATGGATGATGCCATTTGGGGCGTCTTCCAGGAAGGCTGGCGGGGTGGTTTTGGCGCTGATGCCGATCACCTGAAAACCCCCGAGGATATTGACCATTGCCTGGCAGCAGGATTTACTTTCTTCACCGTTGATCCGGGTGCTTACGTCAATCCTGC
>JAGVUS010000474.1 GCA_019136175.1 Chloroflexota bacterium
TTACATGGTGATTGCCCTGTTTGCCGGGCTTGCCATGCTGGTTGGCAGGCGGGCAGGCTGTCACAGCCTGTGCTGGATGGCACCCTTCATGATCCTGGGCAGGAAAATCCGCAATCTCACTGCCTGGCATTCCCTGCGGTTGAAAGCATCACCGGACCGCTGTACGGACTGCAAGACCTGTACATACAACTGCCCGATGAGCCTGGATGTGAACGGGATGGTGAAACTGGGTGCAATGGAACATACCGAATGCATCCTGTGCGGCACCTGCGTGGATAACTGTCCCAACCACGCGATTGAATTTTCCTTCAGCAAAGGGAAGTGACGCCGGGAAGTTTGGTACAATTACGTCCATGTACCAGAAAAACACTCCCAAACGAAAAACCGGGCGAATTTTACTGATCCTGGCTGGCTTGATTTTGCTGGCATTGGCAGTTTATCAACTGCCGCCGGTCAAATCGCGCCTGTCCTGGCGGATTGAATATGCCCTCATTTACCTGCGCGGGATTTTTAACCCGGTGGAGGCAGTACCCACCCCGGTGGCAAGCCAACCGCTGCCCACGGCAACCCCCGCGGCAACCTTCACCCCCCTGCCTGCCACCCCCACGCCGGGAATCACCCCAACCATAGCACCCACGCCAACCCCGCTGCCGCTGCAGGTCTTTTTGCCTTCCCCCCGGCATGAGAAGGAAGACCTGAACGCCTGCGGTCCCGCCACCCTGGCGATGTACCTGAATTACTGGGGCTGGCAGGGCGATCAGTTCACCATCTCGGATGTCATCAAACCCATCCGGGCAGACCGCAACGTGAACGTGGAGGAACTGGTCTATTATTCCCGCAACTACACCGGTTGGCTGCTCACCGAATACCGGGTGGGCGGCAACCTGGAGATGCTCCGCCAGCTTCTTGCTGCGGAAATTCCTGTCATGATTGAAGGCTCATTCCTCATTGACAAGAGTTACTGGCCAAACGATGACCGCTGGGCGGGACATTACCTGCTGGTGAACGGCTATGATGACAGCCGCCAGTCTTTCCTGCTGCAGGATTCCGAGCGCGGTCCGGATCAAATGGTGCCGTATGAGACCCTGAAAGCAGACTGGCAATCCTTCAATTATGTCTATATCCTCGTGTACCCGCCAGAAAAACAGGAAACGGTGAAAGCCATCCTGGGGGATGACTGGGACCCGGATCAAAACCGGCAAAATGCCCTGGAGCTGGCTCAGGCGGAAACCGAAGCGGAACCCGATAATGCATTTGCCTGGTTTAACCTGGGCACCAACCTGGTTTATTTTGACCGCCATGCAGATGCCGTCACGGCTTATGACCAAGCCCGTTCCCTTGGATTGCCCCAGCGGATGCTGCGCTACCAGTTTGGACCCTTCCTTGCCTACTTTAATGCCCTGCGCACCGAAGACCTGCTGGCACTGACAGATTATGCCCTTGACCGGACTGCCAACTCGGAAGAGGCGCTATTGTGGCGCGGCTGGGCGCTGTACCGGCAGGGGAACAAGGCAGAAGCACTGTCCAGTTTCCAGCAGGCGCTGGAAGCACATCCGGGTTACCACGATGCCATTTATGCCATCGAATACGTGCAATCCAACTAGGAGAATCCATGCCGCTTGACCTCTCCCGCATCCGGGCAATTTGCTTTGATGTGGATGGCACACTCAGCGATACAGATGATATGTGGGTTGCCCGGTTGGTTCGCCCCCTCCAGCTGGTGCGCTGGATGCTGCCCAACAGGGATGTACATTCCGCGGCGCGCCGCCTGGTGATGGAAATGGAAACACCCGGCAATTTTGCCTATCACCTGCTGGACCGGCTGCACCTGGATGATGAAGCCGCTCACCTGATCAATACACTGGCACACCGGAAATCCCGCCGCAAGGCGCACCCCTTCCTGCTCATTCCGGGCATGGCAGAGATGCTGGATGCGCTGGGAAGGCATTATCCCCTTTCAGTGGTCAGCGCCAGGGATGCAGAGACCACCCATTCTTTTCTGGAACAGTTCCACCTGTTGCCGCATTTCCAGGCAGTGGCAAC
>JAGVUS010000388.1 GCA_019136175.1 Chloroflexota bacterium
TGGCTTCTTTGACTGCCTTTTCAAAAGCGGGCAGGTAGATCTCACGGAGAGTGCGCTCATCCACCTCCACATTGATGCTGAAACGCTGGAATTCCTGGTTATTAACCGCATAGTGCTTTAAGGATGTGCCCACACCGCGGCTTTGAATTCCGTTGATCAGGCTGGCTGCCATTTCCCCGGCAAGGAAGGGATCTTCGGAAAAATATTCAAAATTCCGTCCGCAAAGGGGGGAGCGTTTTATATTCACACCCGGACCCAGTAATACATCCACGTTCAGGGCATTGCATTCCTCTGCCAGGGCTTCACCCATTCGCCGGATCAGATCAATATCCCATGTGCAGGCAAGGCAGGATGCGGTGGGGAAACAGGTGGCGGGCAGGCTGACCTGGGATAGGGCATGTTCATCCGGAACCCGGCGGACGCCGTGCGGACCATCAGAGAAGACCATCTCCGGGATGTTCAGCCGTTCCACCGGTGTGGTTGTCCACGCTGTTGCGCCGGTGCACAGGGCGGCTTTTTCTTCCAGTGTCATTTTGGAAATCAGGTCTTGAATGGATTCAGGCATTGTGGTTCTCCTTTTATCAAATGGTTGACGGGGTGAAGGTTAATCGAACGAATTAAATACCGATCGCACTTTCAATGCTGCCTGTACCTGGGAAAGGGACCAGCCATCAGGCAGGGGGGCGGTTATGGTGATGGTTCGGTTGGCTGGAAGATCGAAATAATTATCACTGAAAACCATGTCTGCACCATCCAGGGTGCATTCCACCAGGCGCGCCAGGGATCGGCATTCCAACTGGATTTGAACTTCATGGTTCACAATCTGTACCCGGGTGGATGGTTCCGGGTCTGATAGATTTAAATGCTTGGTGGGAACGAAGAAAGCTGTCTGGCGGGCAATCATCCGGTCATTCTGCCAAAGCTCGGCAACAAATGCCAGGTCCCGGGAACGGTCGTCTTTCAATGCTTTGGAAAAATCCAGGTGGCAGACATGCAGAACATCCCGGGGGGGAACAATTGACAGTTCCTCTCCCGAAACCAGGATGCTCCCATCCAATGTTTCCAGTGTCCAGCGAACGCGTCCGTCAAACGAAACCAATTGATCATTGGTAATGTACACGTCCTGCGTATCTGGTTTGTCTTCGATGGATAGAAGCAGGGGAGCATAAAAGCGGCGGGCGGCATAGTGAAGAGCCTTCCAACGACCGTAATAATCGAGGCTGGACCACGAAGCGACAGGCCAGCAGTCGTTCAACTGCCAGTAGAGGATACCGGAAACCCGGTGAAGATGCCGGCGCCAGTGCTCAACACCATAGCGGATGCCTTCCGCCTGGAGAACCATACTCAGGTACACCAGCGAATCAAAATCCTTTGGCAGGCGGAAGGTGTCCAGCATTTGGGCAACCATCAAGGCGTTTCCGCTGTCGTTTTTCTGGTGCCTTTCCATGATGTAGGATGTCATGTTCCAATCCGCTTCCTGTGCGTAGGTGCGGATTGTGGAGAGGGGGGGCAGAGCCTGGAATCCAAACTCACTCATGAACCGCGGGTACTGGTTGCGGTATGCGGTAAATGGTTTGCGACCATGCCAGACATCCCAGTAATGGGCATCTCCCTGTTCCTGTCCATTGGGATTTTCAAACGGCGTGTTGGAGGATGGTGAACTGGGCCAATAACTGCGTTCCGGATCTTCGGAAGCACACCAAGCAGGGAGGGTGTGATGGAAGAACTCATCATAGGTAGCCTTGAGATCCTGATATTCGGGTCCCTTCCAGCCCCAGTCCACCCAGCCCTGTTCCATTTCGTTGTTGCCGCACCATAACACCAGGCTGGCATGGTGGCGTAGGCGGCGGATATTTTCCACTACCTCCTGCCGGACGTTTTCCAGAAAATCAGTGTCATTTAACGGGTATACGCTGCAGGAGAAAATAAAGTCCTGCCAGACGAGGATACCATGGCGGTCGCACAGTTCGTAGAAACAATCATCTTCATAAAAACCGCCGCCCCAAACGCGCAGCATATTCTGATGGGTTTTTGCTGCATCGC
>JAGVUS010000161.1 GCA_019136175.1 Chloroflexota bacterium
CTTGCGGCTGCGGGCAACCCCGCGCTGGAAGAACGCCCCGGCATGTTCCCGGTTCAGCCGGATGATTTCGTTAAATTGCCGGATGGCGGCATCCAGGTCGCCGGATTCCAGCGCCTCCACGCCCCGTTCATAGAGATATTCGCATTCCTGGTCGCTCAATCGAACCTCCTCCGAAAGTCCTCCCTTTATAAAGTGCCACACCGGATCCCATTCCCATATTAGCGGTTTCCACCCGGCAAGTCAAGCCCTCAACCCGCCGGGCGGTGCGGACCGCTGGTTGTATCCCGGCGGATTTTGTGCTAATGTATATGTGTCTTCTCATTTTGTTTTCATCTGACAGGAGGTCTTATGAACCGGCATCCCTGGCTTGGCTTGGTGATGGGGGTGATATTCCTGGCGGCGGCTGCCCTGCCCGTCCGGGCAAACGGCATTCCGGTTACCGTGGAACCCGGCGCACTGGTGCTTGCAGGTGCACCAGCCGCGGCGGTCAGTGCAAAATTACGCCTGTCTGCCGCCGCCGAGGTGGAAAACCTGCGCTTCAGCAGCAGCGGATTGACCTGCACCAGCGGGGAGATTGCCGCCGTGGGCTTTGACCCGGTGTATATTGACAAAATGACAGCCAACAGCAGCAAGCAGGCAACCATCAGCCTGGCGCTGCCGGAGGACGTTGGCACATGCAGCGGCAGCCTGGTGCTGGCATGGGGCGCAGACCCCGCCAACCGGCTGGAAGTCCCCGTGACACTGACGGTGAAAACCGAGCCGGTGCTGGCGCTCCAGTTCCCCGATGCACTGACCGTCAGCGGCTGGCAGCGGGGGCAGCCGTACCTGCGCAGTTTTGTGCTGAAGGAAACCGCCGGTGGCTCGCCCCTCACCGGGCTGACCGCCGAGGCGGGTCCCTTCCTGAACGCTGAAAAACGCACCCCCGCAGCCGTGTCCATCACACCCAGCCTGGGGACGGAAATCCCCGGCGGCGGAACGCTGACCGGCAGCCTTTCGATGGACCTGGGCAGCCTGCCGGCAGGTGCCTACACCGGGCAAATCCTGTTCAAGGTGGACAACCAGGTCAAGGCGGCGCTGCCCGTCACGCTGAACGTGCGGGACGGCGGGTGGATTGCCGCCCTGGTGCTGCTGGCAGGCGTGGCGCTGGGGTTGTGGATCTCGTTTTTCCGCACCACCTGGCGGCCGCGCCGCGAGGTGATGGTGCGGATTGAAACCGTCCGGGCGGCACTTGAATCCAAGGAGGACCCCGACCTGAAAAAGTGGTTTGGCGGGTACATCAGCCCGTTGGTGGCGGAAGCCGCCGATGCCCTGGCAAAAAAGAAAACGGACGATGCCGCTGCCCGGATTGCGGCTGCCGAGGGGATCCTGTTGAAGTGGCGCAAACACCAGGGCACCCCGTGGATGGTGGAACTGGGAACCCTGCGCGATGATCTGCTCCCCCGCCTGCGCAAGGAAAAGACACCCTATCATGAGAAACTGCTCCACCGCGGCGAGGAACTGCTGGCAAAGGCTGCCGACTGCGACTCCCCCGCCGCCCTGCACAAGGCGGCAAATGCCATCCAGGAACGTCTTTCGGCATGGGAAAATTTTGACCGCCTGCTGGACATCGTGGACCAGATCCGCAGCCAGATCCCGGATTCCGTTCCACCGGAACTGCGGGAATCCGTCCGCCTGTCGCAGGAAATGCTTGCCGCCCGCCTGAACGGCATGGACCCGGACGATGCGGCGGGCTGGGCGGAACTGGAGCGCGACCTGCGCGTCCTGATCCTGGAGATCAAGCGGCTCATCCCGGCAGCGGACAAACGCGAGCTGTGGGGGGCGGCGCCCGGCATTCCGCTGGATGTGATGTCGTCGCTCAACCTGCTGCCGCTGGTGCGCCCATCCACCCCGGCGGAACGGGAAACCGCCGCACCGGAGGAAAAAGCCCGCCGGGCGCAGCGCCAGCTGACCTTCTGGAACGTGGTCATCTACCTGGTGGGCGGTCTGCTGCTGGCGGCGGCTGGCTTCAGTTCGGTCTACCTGCCCGACCTGAC
>JAGVUS010000074.1 GCA_019136175.1 Chloroflexota bacterium
ATTAAAATCTGCGGGTTTGGTTGACCGAACAGCCAATCAAGGGCATAATCAGGGAGGATTGGTTGCATGATGCGACGACTCACCCTGCTTATCCTTGTCTTATCTCTGGCAGTTTGCGGCTGTACATCTGCCCCACCGATGGTGACTGCCATTCCAACAATCACGGATACTCCCCAGCCAACTGCCACCCGTACTCACCGCCCAACCATCACCCCTCTCCCCACAGCGACCATCACTCCCACCCAACAGCTTGAGGTGCTGGACACCGATGGTCCGTGGCTGGTTCTGCCCCAGGAGGATGGATTAATTAGTGTAAATGCAGACGGTTCGGGCGGTGTTGTAACCTTTGGATGGATTCCCTTGCTCATTTCCCCTTCCCCGCGTGGCAGGCAGGTGGCTGTAATCACAACTGCCAGCCGGGAGACATTGCAGGGATCCGCCTTGTTTCTGATGAATTTTCCCGGTGGCGAATCGACATTCCTGGTTCCATTGACCAATGATTTTACGGAACCTGCTGAAGATGGAAATCCATATCAGCCGAACCATGAATCCATTAGGGCGGTTGTGGAACATCCCAACCTTGCCTGGTCACCGGATGGGCGCATGCTGGCATTTATCGGTGCCCAGGATGGTGAATCGGCGGATTTGTATGTTTATTCCACGGTGGATGACCGCGTGCGGCGCCTGACGGATACGGAAGCGCATGAATTTGCTCCTTCCTGGTCACCGGATGGTCAGTATATTGTGACATTTGCAGCAGAAAGTTTTGGCACGGGCGAGGGATATGACCTGGCGGGAGGCTGGGCGGTTCGGGTTTCGGATGGCGAACGGGAATTTTTGTATGGCTTACCCCGTGATACACGGGAGGAAAAAATCATTGGCTGGGTCAATTCCCGGACATTCATTGTTGCTTCTGTTGATGAGATTTGCGGTTATCATAACCTGCGCTCATACCATTTTTTGACCCAAACAACCACACCGCTTGAGCATGGTTACTTCCTGGAGGCATGGATGGCACAATCCACCGGGAAAGTTCTGTTTGGGATCACCGAAGACATGATTGTGAATTGTGACCTGGACATGGAACCGGGAGTGTACCTTGTTTCCCCTGTCGATGGAAGCCAGGTACATGCATTTGGTGCCTACCCCGATGCTGCTGCATGGGTTCCCCAGGTCAACGCCTTCCTGCTGGTGGTGGGGGAGGAACTCTGGTCAGTGGACGGGGAAACAGGTGAGGCTGCTGTTCTTCCATCTCCATTTGCGGGTTTGCCAATTGTCAGCCCCCGGGGAGAACATTGGGGTTGGGCATTACCGGGGGAGAGTGGTTTGCCAGGTTTGTGGCTTGGAGAGTATGGTGAAATGCCGGTCCGCCTGATTTCTGAACCGGTGGATGGAATGATTTGGTCACCATTGGGAGATGCCGTGATGTATTACCAATGGGAGGGCGATCTGCCGGGTCTGTACTACCTGCCCACCCTGGGATCAGAGCCAATCTGGGTGCAGCCATATGCAGCATCGGATTCAATGTTCTGGGTGCTGCCTTAGGAGAGAAATGAACATGGTTCAAAAACAACGGGTAATGGTGGTGGTCTTTCTGTTTTCCATATTGTTGGTTGCCTGCACGGCTGTATTGCCGCCTGACCCGGTTGATCGCAAGACACCCATATACAATCTGCCGGGAAATGCCACTCCCACGGTCACGACAGAAATCCCCGCGCTGGCTGCCGCCCGGGCATCACTGGCGGCGGCTTATGGAATTGAACCATCCACCATCCAGGTGATGGGGGTGGAGCCTGTCGATTGGCGGGATTCCTGCCTGGAAATACAAATCGCCGGACAGTCCTGTTTACAAGTGGTCACTCCCGGATATCGAATCCTGTTGCTGGCGGCGGGCGGTCAGGTGGAATACCGCTCGAACCTGGATGGTACACTCGTCATGCCAGCCAACCTGCCGCCGCAGACCAATTACCCTGCCCCTGTTCAAATTGCCAGGCAAATGGCTTCGGATACCTGGTTGATTCCAG
>JAGVUS010000062.1 GCA_019136175.1 Chloroflexota bacterium
GGAGTGGGAAGAATACATCCGGCGGGGCTTGAACTGGGTGGAGGAAGTGGGCAGCGCCGGGCAGTTTGTGTTGATTCTTACCCCCCACTCCGTGCGCGAGCCGGATGGCTGGTGTTTGCGGGAACTCCAACGCGCGCTGGACCTGCGGATTCATGTGGTGCCCCTACTGCTGGCGGATGTGGAGATCCCTCTCTCCATCAGCCGCCTGCAATATCTTGACTGCCGCGCTGCCTGGCAGCCCGCTGATCACCCTGCCGCCTACCAGGATATACTCAATCAACTGGTGGATGCGCTGGAGTACCGTGAGGCGGAGGATGGCGGTGTGTTTCGGGCGGCTCCGGCAGCACCCCCGGCAGGCAGCCTGGTGGACCGCCAGGAGGTGCTGGAGGAACTGAAAAACAGGCTGCGGGAGGAGGCAAATCCACTTGTCCTGCTGGTGGGTCCCTCCGGGTTTGGCAAGACTGCCATCCTGCACGAAGTTTGCAGCCGGGTGGAACGCCAGGACCCTGCAATGGGCTTTTGAAACCGGCGCCTGTTTGAGCGCGACTGGCTGAATGAATCACTACCTCTCACTGCCCGGGTGGAGATGCTCTTCCGCCTGCTTGCCCACCATCCCTGCCTGCTGGTGCTGGACAACCTGGAACGCCTCCAGTCTGGCGATGGGTCCCTTGTGCACCCGGAACATGCCCTCTTTTTCCGCCTCCTGATGACCCGCCGCCACAGCCTGCGGGTTCTGGCAGCCAGCCAGAAAGCGCTGATCCTGGAACACGATGCCGGGATTTGCGAGCCGGTGTACCTGGAAAAGGGGCTGGATCCGGCTGATGCAACGATCCTCTTGCAAAAACTGGCGCGTTCCCGGCTGAAAGGTGTGGACGCCGGGACATTTGCTGAAGCGGCGGAGAAAACCATGGGAATTCCCTTCCAGGTGACCATGGTGGCATATTCGCTCCGGCGGGATCCCAGCCTGGACCTGGAAGAACTGCTGGGCGATGCCAGCCTGTTTTCGGAGGAAGTGACCCGGGAGCACGAAAAGCGGCTGGCATGGTACCATTCCCTGCTGGACGGGAGCCAGCAGCAGGTGGTGCGGGCGCTGGCGGTCTTCCGCCGACCGGTGCCCGTGGATGCCGTCCGGGTGGCGCTGGGCGGTGAATCTTCCAACCCTGCCATCCGCCGCACCCTGCGCAACCTGGTGAATGACCATTTTGTCATCTATGACGAGGAACATAAAACCTACACCCTCCATTCCCTCAACCGTGAGTATGCCTACCGGCAGATTCCAGCCGGGGGAGAGGATGGTCTCCCCATCCTTCACCGGCGGGCAGCGGAATACTATGCCCGGATTCTTTCAGGGTTTGAATCGGAAGAGGAGGATGGAGACTCCTACCTCGGCTGGTTCCGCTACGAGCACCAGGATTACCAGGAGAGCATCGCCGAATGGCTGCGCCACCTGGCACTGGCAGATGACCTGGAAAACGCTTCCCTGTCGATTGCGGTGGTGTATTTTAAGGCATTCTGGTGGTGGGGCTGGTACATTCCCTTCCCACTGTGCGACGACCTGGTGCGTTTTCTCCAGCAATCCCGCAGCTTGAAGGGCAGGAAGATTGCCCGCCTGTTGGAGCAGTTCCACCAGGGCTGGGTGCTGGCACGCCAGTTCCGGGGGCGCGCCGGGCTGACGGAGCGCTGGCAGGCAGCCACGGATGCCCTGCTTGGCTTGCGATCCCTGCTGGACTGCAACCGCCCGCTGGCGGAGTTGAAAGGCGACCTGGAACGGGTGCGCCTGCGCGCACTCAGCGACATTCTGCTGGGTGAATCCGCCCGGTTTCTCCCGGGTGGACATCCCCTGGAATATCTCAAGGAAGCCTATGCCATTTCCTGCCAGGTTCGGGAACTGGAATGGAGTAAAAGCTGGGTTCTTTACCACATTGCCGAAGTGATGCTGGACCGGGGCGAATTTGCCCGGGTTGTGGAGGTGGTGCGGCACGTCCTGGAGGAGGCGGGGGAACAGGATCACGAAGTGCGCGCCACCATCTTCCGTGTGCTGGGTGATGCGTATTGGAAAGCAGGAAATTTGCATCATGCATGGCTTGCATACCAGGTGGCTTTCCAGTATGATTATCGCTATCAGGGCGAGCCACAACCGCCCGACATTTACAGTATTGAAATGTTGCAAGATTTAATGGAGCGCCTGTTTGACCGCCTGGTGGAATGGCATGCTTGTGACCCTGGCGGGGCGCTGGCTGCCGCCTTGGAGATGCGCTGTTTTCTAAGCGCATGCCGGGAAGAGCCTTCGGCTGGGTCGGTTTCACCGGAGATTGTTACCGGCTGGCTGGCACATCACCAGGAGGCGGAACTTACAGCATACATCTTCCCGCCTCTGCCGCAGCGGAATGACCCGGTTTATGCTGCCCGGGCTGTGGCAGTGACAGATG
>JAGVUS010000041.1 GCA_019136175.1 Chloroflexota bacterium
GTGGACAGGCTCTGGCACATCTACACCACCCCCGAGCTGACCGCCCAGGCTCGGGATGGAAAAATCATGCACGTACCACCGGAAGGTGGTGTCCGGTTGATCCCGGTGCCGTTTGTGCCCTGGGCAGCCTGGTTCCCTGGGCTGAGACCCCTGCTGGAATTGAACCGGCGGGAGCAGCAGGAACAACCGCAAAGCTGGCTGCGGGACGAGGAACGCGAGCGCTGCAAGGAAGTCTGGGAGCGACTGACCCCCCGCCAGAGGATGGTCTTGAGAGCCTTTGCAGATGGCAGCACCCGCACCCAGGCTGCCGGGCAGCTGCACGTGGCTGTCAGTACGATTGATTCCCACCGGCGAGTGATTTTGGACCACTGCCGGGCAAGTTGGGCTGACGAGGAGGTGACAATCGACACACAATTTTTGAGACAACGGTTTTCCCCATTCCTTCGTGGGATGGATTTACTATAGCACAGACAGGCGATGGAAAACATCCCAACAATTTGGGAAAAAGACTCGAACGAATTGGCATGACAGGTACCGCCCGCTGCCGTATGATGAAAGTGAAAATCGGCAGCCCGGGCGGGAACGAAAGGGGAGCGTTGGAGGGGACCCCCGGGCTATTTTTTCCACCAGAACTGGCAGGATGTGTTCCCCCCATATAATGTAATCAATAAACCGCATGAACAAGCCAGCGGCAAAAAACAATCTTTTTATCGTTAAACCACTCAGCTGACTCTAAAAAGGAGCTGACATGAGAAAAATTATATGCTTTCTCGGAGCAAGACCAAGCAAGTGTACGTATCTTTGGAACAATATTGAGCAGGTTGAGGGTGAGCAATTTGCAGAAGTTCTGATCAGAAAAGAACAATTTGATCAAATGTGGGTTTTCTCCACGGAAGAAGCCAGGAAATCAACCTATCCGCTGCTTGAAAAATATGGTGATCCTCGGATCAATCCAGTCGATATTCCTGACGGAAATCAAGCCGGAGATTATTGGGTCATCTTTGAGAAGGTGATTGAAAAGATCGACGAGAATGACGAAGTCATTTTTGATATTACCCATGGTTTCCGATCTCTCCCCTTTTTAACCTTCCTTTTTGCAGCATATCTGAAGACTGCCAGAAATGCGGTAATTGTTGCGGTCTATTATGGAGCCCTTGAAATGGCTCGCAGCCATCCGGATGGTCTTGCACCTGTTTTGGAACTTTCTGAATTTGTAAAAATGTTGGATTGGATTATTGCAGCTGATCTTTTTCTACAAACCAGTGATGCCCGGAAACTGGCAACCCTGTTGGAAAGACGCTCCGGCACATCCAAAAAAGCAGCAAAAAACCTCGAGGCAGTATCTCTGGCAGCCTTCCTTTGCCAGCCATTCTCACTCGGAGCACAATCTGGAAATATATCCCCAAACTTGGAGGCTGCAGCAACCGAATTTTCCATTACATCGATCCCATTTACAGTTTTAGCCAACCGAATCGCAGACCATTTTTCCGCCCTGTCTCTGACAAGTGGTGCATCCGATGAGGACAAAATTATCCTGGAATATCGTCTCATCAGACGGTATTATTCGGATAAACAATGGGTACAATTTGTTACCTTGTCACGCGAATGGTTAATTGATGTAGTCACTGCCCATTTGGGTGAGCCACTGGATTTCTCGAGAAAAAGCCGCTCCCAGTTTGAAGACAGTATTAACATATTGAGCTTGCAAGGCTCACCTTTCCCCAATGGGAAACGAAATTATGATCAAAGTGACCTGAACAAATGGGGGGTAATCATTCAAACCTGGGATGAAAAAGAAATTATCCTTAAAGCATGGCGGGATATTCGAACCATTCGGAATCAGATTGATCACGCCGAACACCAAGCCCCCAGTTTATTAATTGCCCTGGACAATATGGAGAAAAAAATGGCAAAAATTTATACTTCGATACAAAAATTAGCTGAAACATGGCATTACGATCATTTTGAAAAGTAGCCCCCATGCTCATCCTCAACTTCTCCCACCCCCTCAC
>JAGVUS010000077.1 GCA_019136175.1 Chloroflexota bacterium
GCAAAACAGCTTTGGGAGCGTGTCAACCGTCCCAACCTGATGATCAAGATACCTGCCACCAGGGCTGGCATCCCGGCAGTAACCAGTGCAATTGCTGCCGGTATCAATGTAAACGTAACCCTGATATTTTCCCTGCAGCGCTATGCAGAGGTAATGGATGCCTACCTTTCAGGATTGGAACAACGCCTGGAAGCCGGTTTGCCCGTGGATAAGGTTGCATCGGTTGCCTCTTTCTTTGTGTCCCGCGTGGACACACATATTGATGCCCGCCTGCAAAAAAAGGTGGAAGCTGGCGGCAGCCTGGCTGAAAAAGCTGCCCGGCTGCCCGGCAAAGCCGCCATTGCCAATGCCCGCCTTGCATATGCTGATTTTAAGACCATCTTCGGTTCTGAACGTTTTCTGGCGATGCAAACCCGGGGGGCGAAATTACAACGACCCTTGTGGGCATCCACCAGCACAAAGAACCCGGCGTATCGGGATGTCATCTACGTGGAGGAGTTGATTGGTCCCCACACTGTAAATACCGTTCCCCCCCAGACCCTGGTTGCGTTTCTTGACCATGGCATGGTGCGCCTAAGCCTGGAAGAGGACCTGGATGGTGCCCGCCGGGTATTCACAGAGCTGGAAGAATTGGGCATCTCGATGGATGAAGTCACTGCCCGGCTTGAGGAGGAAGGCGTTAAATCCTTTTCCGATGCATTTACCACCCTGCTCAAAGCAATTGAAGCCCGCATGCACCTGTAATAAATCAATACTTGGAAACCAAAGGCAGCCTGTTGAACAGGCTGCCTTTTTTCTTGTTTGGCTACTGGTTTTACCGCCCCAGGATGGATTCAACTTCCTGCATTTGCTGCTCGGATAATTTTCCATATCGTATGGATTGAACATTTTCCTCCACCTGGGCAACCGTTTTAAAGCCAGGGATGGGAATACAGTGCTCGTTCCGCGCCCACAACCAACCCAGGGCAGCCTGGGTAAGAGTTCTGCCATCCCGAGTGAGGACTGGTTCAAGTGCAGCCAGTTCCTGCAGCCGCTGCGCCTGCAAGCCTGCCTTGAAATCCCAATCGCGGCGCACGTCATTGGGATGAATGGTGGAGTCGGATTGAAACTTACCGGTCAGCAGCCCGCGCGCCAAAGGACCGCGATTAATGCTGGCGAGATTAAATTCATCAACCACCTGGAGCATTGCCGGTTTATCTTCAAACAAATTAAGTTGGTGCTGTACAGATACATAAGATGGGCTATCCTTCCAGAGCTGTGCCAGGCTGGGATTGTCCGTACTCCAGCCAAAGAACCGGATTTTTCCCGTCTTTACCAGGGATTCCAGCGTATCGCACACCTGCATGGCAATGTCCGGTTCCACTTCGGAAGGATGCAGCTGGTAAAGATCAATATAATCCGTGCCCAACCGCCGCAGGCTGGCATCACAGGCAGCCCGGATATATTGTGGTGAAACATCATGCCCATATGCCTGGCGTTTTCCTTCTTCAAATACATTACCAAACTTGGTGGCAATTACAACCTGATTGCGCTCACCAGCCAGTGCCCTGCCCAGCAGGATTTCACTGTGCCCGGTGCCGTAAATATCTGCTGTGTCAAAAAATGTCACCCCCAGTTCCCGCGCCCGGCGGATGGCGCGGATGGATTCCGCATCATCCACTTCCCCCCAGCCAATGGGTTTTCCATCACGCCAGAAGACCCCTCCAATCGCCCAACAACCCATCCCAAGCGCACTGATCTCCAGCCCGCTTTTCCCAAGGATTCGTTTCATCATGATATTTCCTCCTGGTTTTTCCATTCTGTTTCGTTCCATCGGGCAGGATATTCAAATCCAGTTTCGCGGGTTTCCTACAACCCACCCAGTTGGTGAAAGCTGGGGCGTAGCGCCGGGTAAAATTCCTTAAAATTGGGATATAACACGGCATATGCATGGGTATTCTCATCATCCGGCTGAATGCTTCCGGTCAACCGGATGACAGCATCACAAGCAGCCTGCACATCCACTTGTGTTCGGGCTTGGGGGTACACAGGTCCATGATACAACTCTCCTTGGGGTAATTGTACAGCGACTATTCTGGAACAGGATAAGAATTCGATATCCGGATCACCCAATTTGCCGTCATGTTTTTTCCTTGACAAAACACCTCCAATTTGCTAACCTTCATTATCAAGGAATCCATTTCCA
>JAGVUS010000204.1 GCA_019136175.1 Chloroflexota bacterium
CTGCCCGTGAGGGAGCTTATTATTTATCCTACAACCCAGCCGATGCCGATGATGATTATGCTGGCACGAAAACTGCAGTCCAGAATGAAGCAATTGGAGCAGGCATTGATCTGGTGCCGGATCGGGATGTTGTGGTCAATAATTGTTGTACCCGTGGAACTTATGTGGAGGTGGAAGTGAAACAGGATGATATTCCACTTCTTGTATTTGGCTTTCTTACCGGCAATGTGGATTTGAGCAGCCGGGTCAGGATGATGGTGCAATGAAAACCCGCAAGAGGGGCTTGGGTCAGGCGCTTGTGGAATTTGCGCTGCTGATTCCTCTATTTATATTGATTGTGATCCTGTTCATTGACCTCGGCAGGGCAACCTCTGTTTATATTCAATTATCCAATGCAGTTCGTGAAGGCACCCGGTATGCGATCGTCCACCAATTTGATGAAGAGAACATTACGGATGTGGTTCACCAATATTCGCAAAGCCTGGATCACAACCAGATGACGGTTGCACCCAGCCGGGATACAACGACAGTGACAATTGTGGTGACGTATCTTTACAGCCCAATTACCCCCGGTCTGCCGTGGTTGTTGGGCGGGGCAGGGGTGATTCCCCTCAATGTCCAATCCACTGCGACAATTTCCCCTTTGTATCAATAAATGTGTGATGGGAGGAACACCATGAACACAAAATTGTTTTCCAAAACCAAGGGACAGATTATTGTCCTATTTGCTCTGGGCTTGCTGGCATTAATTGCCCTGGCAGCCCTGGTGCTGGATGGCGGCATGCTCTTTCTTAACCGGCGGACCGCCCAGGCGGCAGCGGATGCTGGTGCACTGGCAGGCGCACGAGCCTTATGCTACGAGGGATCTGAAGAAACAGCCATCAATACAGCCATTCAATTTGCCACAACAGAAAATGGCTGATCAACCGCTACGGCATTCATTGATGCTGATTCAGGTGACATCGTTGTGTATGTTACCATGAACCAGTCGTCCTTTTTTGCCCGGGTCTTTAACATTGATACCCTGAATGTGCCCGCCACTGCCTCTGCCAACTGCTTTCCCCCCGGATCGGCGCGGAATGTCATCCCCGTTGCCTGGGCTTGCCGCGCTCCCGTTGGAGGATTGGGTGATAGTGATGACTGTACAATTTTAACATTGGATTGGGAAACCGAAATGCAGCCGTTAATTCGCTCCCACTTTATGGGGGAAACAGGTCCGGTGTTGATCCATGGTGAATGGGTGGATCGGGATCCGTTTGTTTTTACCGGGAGGAACGGCGACATTACCGATCAAATTTATGTCATCATGGATTCAGAGAAGCTGGCAGGTGATATGTATGAAAATTGCATGCCAAACGGACTCATCAATTGCGACTTTGATGGAGATGGAATTCCGAATATCTCTGCTGGTGGGGATAGAAGCTGGCTGGCTCTGGAAGAAGGAAAAGGGGCTGCTTTTCTGGAGGAATGGCTGCAAAACGGACTTGCCACTCCCTTAAATGTTCACACATGGCTGGCTGGTGTATCGGGTGACAAAAATAAGGTCTTTAAAGCCGTTCAAAAGTATGTCATGGCGACCTCAACCAATCCTTATAAGTTTGCCGTCATCCCTGTATTTGATGATTATTGCATCGAAGATCCGATGGATGAAACATCTGTATGTTATGAACGCGTACATCCGGAAGATACCCGTGTATTCAATGGGAGCAATGAAAACTACTTTCACGTGATTGCTTTTGCTGCATTTTATGTGACCTGTGTTGATGATGGTGGACAGGTGGAATGCCCCGGAGCAAGAGCAGCAAACCTGCCTGGCAGCGCAAAGTCAGTGGAAGGTTATTTTGTCAGCGGGGCACCGGTGACATTTGGGCCGGGTGGTACCGGTGATTATGATCTTGGTGTGTATGTGGTTTCACTCACCCGGTAGTTGCAAATGCGATTTTAATTCTGAGGAGAATGTACATTGAACAATCGTCTTCGCGGTATCCTGTTGTTGATCAT
>JAGVUS010000056.1 GCA_019136175.1 Chloroflexota bacterium
AACCCCTGGCCTCCTCAGTGCGATTGAGGCGCGCTCCCAACTGCGCTACAGGCCCCTTTTCAAGAGTATCAAGATTTTACCTGACTCACCCGCGCCTGTCAAGCACTGATTTTTCCAATCAGATTAAAAGAGATATTCCAAAAGGGTGCCGATTCCAAAACACAACACCGCTGCAACCACCCACACCAGGAATCCCACAAAATCCCCCCTTGATTTTTGGGGATTTTCTCCAGCCACCTCCCGGCTCTCCCTGTTTTCGCTTTTCGGTTGCAGGGATGGGCGATTGAAATAATCCCCGGCACCTGCCAGCGTCCCGATCAACATCAACAGCACGCCGCTCCAGACAATTGCACGCCCAAAGGAGTCCCACTCCCCAGCCCCAAACACCCAGTTAAATAATCCGGCAACCAGGATTGCACCCAGAACCGCCAGTCCAACTTTCTTGATAAAGTCAACCATCTGTCCCTCCTAGTCCACCTTCTTGCTGCGCACTTCCACGCCCCGCCCTGATACTTTCTTCAGCAGGTCGCTCTTTTCTTGCGCTCCAGATTGGTCCGCACCTGCCCGGTTGTGGACAAGACAGTGGACAATGATTTTCTTCCTGCTGGTCTTGCAGAAAACATCCATCACCAGGGACTGGTGGGTGGAATCCAGGCCATCTGCCAGGCGCAGGATTGCTGCCAGCCAATCAACAATTTTCCGCTCCGCATCGCCAAGAGCTGCATAATGATCATGTTCGAGGGATGGGAGAGCTCGTCTGTGATACCGTGCGATGGAGCCAATGATCAGTCGCTGATGTTGATCCAGTGGAAGCAGGGGGGATTTTAAGATAATGCGCAGACTGGCTTTATGATGCGCCTGCCAGCCTTCCACCCATCCGGCATCATGCAATACTGCCGCTATTTCCAGCCAGTTGCGTTCCACCTCTCCCATCTGGTGCAGTTCCTTGAGCTGGTCAAACAATTGGAGTGCCAGCCGGGTCACATGCTCTGTGTGCCGCATATCCGTCAGGCAGGTTTTTGCCAGTTCCCGGGCGGAATTGACCACAGGTGCATCATCTGATATCTGACTATTCACATTTGGTTCCACGTTGGCTAATCCTCACCCTGGATTGCTCCCAGATTTTTCCCCAAGATTGCCATTTGGGCAAATTCCTCAGGTAAACCAGCCTGCCGGATGGCTGTCACAGTCCGCTCAACATCATATTCGAGGCGGATATGTTCCACTTGGATGTTCCCAACCTCAACTTGAATGACTGCAAAACTTGCCCGCGGATCTCCATCATCGGGTCTGCCAACGCTGCCGGGGTTGACATACCAGGTCGCATCCGCCTGGCGGACAAACGGGAGGTGGGAGTGCCCGCAAAGCACCAGGCTGGCATGGGTCATCCGGTTCAACTCCAGAAAACGCTCCTCGGGTGTTGCCGGTCCCAGGTGCTCACTGTGCGATTCCGGACTGCCGTGCACCATCAGGATCCGCCAGCCTTCCGCAGAAATGTGCCGTTTTCTTGGCAATGCTTGAAGGAACTTTTTATTCGATTCCGACAAATTTCGAAAAGCCCAATCAAAAGCCAGCCATTTCTGGGGTGCCTTGCGGGTTTTCCAAGCTTCCCGTTTTTCCTCCCAGCGCAGCACTTTTTCATCGTAATTTCCAATAATACTGATAATCCCGGGGTGTCCAAGCCGCTCAATCACCTGACCCGGAAAGGCACCATAGCCAATAAAATCCCCCAGGTTCAGAATTGCATTCACTTCCTGCTGTTTAATCCTGTCAAGTACAGCCTCCAGGGCAGGCAGGTTCGCATGCACGTCGCTGATGACCGCAAACCGTTTCACCCTGCTTCAGCCTCTGTTTCCGCCGGGATATCCAATTCGGGATCAATGCTGGCAGATGGAATCAACCTCTCAGGTATCCTGACTGCATCCCGCAAGCTTTGCCAGGCATTCTCCCCATTCCAGGCATCCCACTCTCTCAGAAATTTTCCATAGGTTTTATTGCGATCCTGCTGACAGCGATTGAGGAAGTAATCCAATCCGGGGCTCAGCTTGCGAAATGGTCCAAAGATTCCATAGTATTCATAGGTTCTCTGCCGTTCTTCCTTGATGAATTCCGGCAGCCATGCAATCCAGACATCATCATCATGAATATTGCCAAGCAGATCCTGCACCCGGCGCATGGTTTGAAGGTGCGGTTTCATTCCTTCCTCATATAATTCCGCAAAGATTTCCAGGGTGTACCGGAGATGTTTGGCGGCAATCCGCATGGCATGCAATTTCTCAACTTCATCCGGATCATGGATATAAGGTTCAAAAGACAGGAACTTATCCAGGGCATCACCCACAGATTGTTGCGCAAGTCCATAAAGAACCGGGGAATCCATGTTAATTACTGCCCGTAAAGCAGCAATCGGTCCCAATATTTGTTGCATTTCCTGTGATACCCCGCTCTTTTCATATTTCGCAAGTGATTTCAGGACATCCGCTTGCAGTCCTTTCCGGCGCTGCTGTATGCGAACCAGCAGCCGGTGTACACCTGCTTTCTCCAAGCCCTGGGGAATCTCCTGATAAACCTGCCGGAGTAAATCAAGCTGGACATCGGTATCCCGAGCCGCTCCCAGGGAACGGGTGATGCTGCGGACCTGTCGCACCCAATCAATTACCCGTTTTCCCGGCATCCATTTTTCAAAGGTAGCCAATCCTGCCCGCAGCCTCCTTGTGGCTACGCGCATCCTATGGATATTCTCGATATCCCCTCCATCCCGCACGCCGGGAATTTCGATCAGGATCGCCTCAAGGCTGCGGGTCAGGATGCCAGATCCATACACCTGGATCACTGATATTTTCTTTTTTGCCATCGGACGATCCTCTCTTTTTGGGGTGCCCGGTCCATGATCGGTTTATGCTGTTTCCAACAGAGGTCGGATTCTTGTCTTTAATTCCTCAAAAACCGCATTGACTGGTCGGTTGGCATCAATCGTTTCAAAGCCATATTCTTCCGTCATCAGGTCAAATTCCTGGATGACCCTGCCTTGATATACACAAAAGCTGTCGTATAAGTTATCCGCGCAACGGATATCCATGCCGGATTCCCAGTAATTAAAGCCCCGCCCATAGACCATGCGCGAGACCAGTGTTGGGATATCCGCCCGGAGATAATAGACCACGTCCGGTTTGAGAGCAAAGCCGTACACATTCTTCGCCCATTCCCGGTTTGCCCCACGGACGATATCACGGGCAATGATGGAATAGAAATAGCGATCAGAAAGCACATAGAACCCAGCCTTAAGCGCCGGGATAATCTGGTTTTCCAGCCGGTCCGCAAAATCAGTAGCGTAAAACAGGCTCATGGTTTGACGTCCCAGCGTATGACCCACTTTCGCCTGGTCCAATCCAAACTGGGTTAATGCGGAACGCCGTAATCCGGTATCGGAGACAGCATACCCGCTATCTTCCAGCCACTTCCGGAGTAATCCAATTTGGGTCGATCGCCCCACTCCATCCGTACCTTCCAACACAATCAACTTGCCGGGCAAGTCCCCAACGGCACGATAAGGAAAACCGCAGCCATAAAACACGGGGTCGGTCATGACTCACCTCCGGCAGTATTGGTTTCAACAACCACTTTCTTTTTCCGGGACGCACGGACTGGAACAGACGGGTTGGGTAATCCTTCCCATCCAATCAGGATTTTCCGAACCAGCTGGCGAACCAGCTTTTGTTGTTTTTGCACGTTTCCTGTTCCATCCATTACAACAAATCCATACTCATCCACCATCGCGTCATACTCGCTGACAATCCGCTGCTGGAAAAGGCGGAAGCTGGTAATCCGGTTCTCCGAAAGTCCCAGGTCCATCCCGGCTTCATAATATTTCAGCTTTGCCCTTCCCGAAGTGATCCGGTCGACTGCGATATTCACCGGAACACGGAAATATAGAACCAGGTCGGGCTGTGGAGCAAACGAATACAAATTCCGTACCCAATCCCGATCCACCCCCCGCGCCACATCCCTGGCAAATGCCGTAAAAGCGTACCGGTCCGCCAGGACAATCACACCCGCCTTCAACATGGGTTGAATATGATTTTCCCATCGATCGGAAAAGTCCGTTGCCTGCAACAGGCTGAATGAAGTTGGAGTAAAGGCTTTTTCATCCTTGCCAAGGCGGGTTGTGCTCTTTACAAGCTCGGAGGAATTCCATTCACTGAAATAAACCGATTTTCCATGGGTTTGCAGCCATTTATATAACAGGTCAATCTGGGTGGATTTTCCGCTTCCATCAATTCCTTCCACCACAATCAACTTTCCCGGATATGGATTTGGAGACAGCATATGCCCTCCTCGATTAATAAACATGATGATAATTTAATATTATACAATTTTTCAATGAAAAATAAAAACACCGGATTACGCTTGGGTAATCCGGTATTTTTATTTAACAACATTCAGCGGAATCAATCTTCATCATCAAGATCAGCATCTTCATCATCTGTCGTATCCATCTCCATCAGTTCACCGGTCACAATAAAAACCGTCCGCTCACAAATATTGGTGACACGGTCTGCCATCCGTTCCAAGTTATGAGCCACCCACATCAGCAGGTTGGCATGGTCAATGGTATTGGGATTGGCAATCATCCAATTGACAATTTGGCGATATACCTGGTTGTAAAGTGCATCCACCTGGTCATCCTCGCGGGGAATGCTGCTGGCTTCTGCGGCACTTTCCCGCACAAAGGCACTTAATGCCCGGTGGAGCATTTCCACAGCCAGTTGTGCCATCCGGTCAAACTCAGCCGGGATGGGAAGGTCCTCCCCATCGATTTTTCGGGCAATTTTTGCAACCCCTTTGGCATAATCACCCATCCGCTCCAATTCATTAATCACTTCCAACATGGCAGCCAGCAACCTTAAGTCGCGCGCCATGGGTTGCTGGGTGGCTATTAAAATCAGAATGGCATTCTCAATGGCATATCGCTTGTCATTGATATACGAATCATCCCGGTAAATGCGGTTGGCAGCCGGAACATCCCGGTTACGGAGAGCCTGCACAGCCTGCAGCATGGCTTGTTCCACCATACTGCCAAGCAGCAACACTTCATCCTGGATATGGTGAATTTGACGGGTTAACGCTTCTCTTGTCATGCTGCTGCCTCTTCCTAGCCAAACCGCCCGGTAATATAATCTTCTGTTCTTTGATCTTTTGGATTGGTGAAAATCTGGTTGGTCTCCCCATATTCTACCAGCAAACCCGCCCGGTCTGTCGTATCCATCGTGAAGAAGGCGGTGTAGTCCGACGCCCTGGCAGCCTGCTGCATATTATGCGTTACGATAATAATAGTGTAGTGAACAGAAAGTTCACGCATCAGGTCTTCAATTTTCAATGTGGCAATTGGATCCAAAGCAGAACATGGTTCATCCATCAAAATAATTTCCGGTTTGACTGCCAGCGCCCTGGCGATGCAAAGCCGTTGCTGCTGACCGCCGGACAACGCCAATGCACTCTTGGACAGGGAATCCTTGACTTCATCCCAAAGAGCAGCCTGGGAAAGGGATTCTTCCACAAGGTCATCCATATTCCCGGTGAAGCCATTTATTCGGGCACCCCAGGCAACATTTTCATAAATGGACTTGGGGAAAGGATTGGGCTTTTGAAACACCATGCCGATCAGCCTGCGGATTTGCACGGGATCCACGTCAGTGGCATAAATATTTTGTCCATGGAATAATACCTCCCCGGTCAACCTGGTGCCGGGAATTAAATCATTCATCCGGTTAAAGCAGCGAATGACTGTGCTTTTTCCGCAGCCGGATGGACCAATGATTGCGGTAATTTTCCGGGGTTCAATATCCAGATTGACATTTTTTACCGCGCGAAACGAGCCATAATAAAAATCCATCTCGCGCACTTCCAATGCCATCGTATGTTCACGTTCCATCATATCCATTAACCCTGTCAAATCCGATTTTGAAGGCGATTTCGCAGCAGGATTGCTGCCGCATTGAGTGTTAAAAGAACAATCAGCAAGACCAAAATTGCTGTGGCTGCAATATTCCGAAACGCCTCCTGCGGACGAGTAGTCCAATTATAAATCAGGATGGGGAGCGCCGTAAACTTGGAGAAAGGTCCGGTGGGGTCACTGGTCAGATAAGTTGCCGCCCCAACGACAATCAGAGGAGCTGTCTCGCCAATTGCCCTGGAAATTGTCAGGATGGTTCCGGTAAGGATGCCGGAAATTGCCGATGGAAGAACATGATGCCAGATGGTCTGCCAGCGGGTGGCACCCAGCCCATAGGATGCCAGCCGCAGGGACTGGGGTACCGCCCGGATTGCCTCCCGGGCATTGACAATCATCACCGGCAAGACCAGCAATCCCATCGTCAAGCCTGCCGAGAGGATGGTGCGCCCATTTCCGCCTTCAATACCCACGAAGGACCCACTGGTGATGCCCCCAAGGGCTCTCACAAAGATTGCCAGTCCGAGAATGCCATACACAATGGAGGGTACCCCGGCAAGGTTTTCGATATTCGCTTGGATAACCCGGTTAAACCATACCCGTTGGTCGGCATATTCCTCCAGGTAAATTGCCGCACCAATGCCAATTGGAAATGCAAATCCGATTGTAATCAAAATCAGGAATAATGACCCCAGCAAAGCTGGACGGATTCCTGCAAACAAAGGATTGGATGACATGGGGCGGTTCAAAAATTCCGGCTTTATCCATAGATGAAATTTCAATTCAGCATCAGGATACCGCTCTGCTGCATCAGCAAGCATTTCCTCCCGGTTAAAAATTCCCATGGAAAGCCGGTAACTCATCACTACGGATGGTTGAAGCACTTCCTCAGTAATCAAGTCAAGAATATCTTCCGTGCTTCGATCAGTAAATGGAATTGCTTGGTTCAGCGCTTTAAACCGCCTTGCAGTAACGTTATCCTGAAGGATGCCCACCAGCTCATCCTGGCTCAATGCTTCCAACGGCTGCAAGCTGAGCTCGGATGGTTGATTTTTGTATTCAACCACAATCCATCCCATGGTCTGATCCACAATACTGAAAAGCAGCACCACCAGGCTCAAGACACCAATCACCAGCGAACTGACAAATAGATTTCGCCAGGCTTTGCCCTTGCGGTGTCGCCCCGCCAGGGATTCCTGGTTCCCATTGCCAAACATCCAACTGTTGAATGGTTTCATTCGTAAACCTCACGGAAGCGGACAACCAGTTTGCGGCTGAGGAAATTTAAACCCAGTGTGATTACAAAGAGTAGCAGACCAATGGCAAAAATACTGTTATAGTCCGCCGAATCATAACTGAGATCACCGCCGCTAATTCGGGCAATATAACCGGTCATGGTCTCTGCTGACTTCAATGGATTAAAGGTGAATGCTGGACCGGAACCCGCAGCAATCGCCACAATCATTGTCTCGCCAATTGCACGTGAGATTCCCAGCAGGACTGCAGCAATGATTCCAGAGAGGGCTGCCGGTAAGACTACTTTGATGGAAGTTTCCAGGCGGGTTGCCCCCAATCCATAAGCCGCCTCGCGGAGCGAGCGTGGCACGGCGCTCAAAGCATCTTCGCTCATGGATGATATTAATGGCAGAATCATGATCCCCATCACCAAACCGGCAGACAGGGTGTTATATATCTGAACGGTATCACTGCCAAGGATTGACCTCAAAATGGGTGTTACAAAAGTCAGGGCAAAATATCCATACACAACCGTTGGAATGCCAGCCAAAATTTCCAGCAAGGGTTTTAATATTTTACGAACCCTGATGGACGCATATTCGCTGAGGTAGATGGCAGAAGCCAGGCCCAGGGGGATGGCAACCACCATGGCAAAGATGGTTGTCATGAGGGTTGCATTGACCAATGGCAGAACGCCAAAGGAACCAATGGTCGGCGACCACCTGGTTCCTGTCAGAAAATCCCACAGGCGCACTTCCGGCGTTTGAAAAAACAACAGCGACTCCTTACCCAGTTCAAAAACAATTCCAACCGTGGTAAGGATGGACACTGCACCTGCAAGCAACAGGAAAACCTGGATCATCATTTCACCAGGACGTTTTTTCCTGGTCAGTTGCTGGCGGATATTGGGTTCAAGCTGATCCTTGGATCCGATTTGAGAGGTGGTAGCATATTCTGCCAT
Organism: Chloroflexota bacterium; assembly: GCA_019136175.1. Lineage (GTDB taxonomy): Bacteria > Chloroflexota > Anaerolineae > Anaerolineales > Anaerolineaceae > CALMHE01. The sequence goes on from JAGVUS010000056.1 coordinate 8,148, forward strand.
GAGATATCCCCGGTAAAAAAGTGAAGGGAGGTTGTGAGGAGACAAGACAACCTCCCTTCCATGAAATTCCAAATGCTACTTCACGGCATCCAGGAACAATTGCCGGGCAGTTTTGAGAGCCTCCTCGCTGGCTGGGAAATAACCCACATCATCAATCCATTCATTGACATAGGTCAGAAAGTAATTGATGAAACCTGCAACCTGGGGCTTCTGTTTCAACACGTTGGCATCCGAGTAGATAAATAACGGGCGGGCAAGTACATACTCGCCACTCTCGGCAGTTTCAAACGAAGGCGCAATTCCATCAACAGACAGGGCAATCAAGCGGGATTCTTGCTGTTTGTAATAAGCAAAGCCAAAATAACCAATGGCGTATGGGCTGCCTTCCACTCCCTGGACAAGGACGTTATCATCCTCACTGGTTTGGATATTGGTTGCATCCAACGCCAGCTTCTTGGCATCATCCAGCTTCTCGATCTTCTGCGGTTTTTGGATCACAACCTCAACAAAAAAGTCAAAAGTTCCGCTATCGGTTCCCGGCGTAAAGCGCTGAATCGGTTCTGCTGGCCAATCCGCCCGCACATCCGACCATTTTTCTGCACTTGTGAACAACAATCCCAGTTCTTCCAGGGTGATATCTTTTGCAAAGGTATTTTCTTTGCTGACAACCACCGCAATTGCATCAGTGCCCACCCGGAATTCCAGGGGAACACGGGCAGGGTTCAGGGCTGCACAAGCTTCCATCTCACTGTCCTTGATTGCACGGCTGGCATTGGCAATATCAGTCTCGCCCGTCTTGCAAAACCGTTCAAATCCTCCACCGGTTCCAACTGAAGCTATGTTTACATTACCGGTGAATCCATCCTTATTGAAGTTTTCAGCAACTGCTTCTGAAAGGGGATACACGGTGGAACTGCCCGCAATATTGATGTCACCAGTCAGGCTGGCAGGATCCACTTCCGGGAGCATTCCTTCCGGAACGGCTTCTGTGGCAACTTCTGTTACAGCCTCTGTCACAGGCAGGGTTGTGGTTGGTGCAGCGGTTGGTGTGCAGGCCGTCAAAACCATTGACAATCCAATCACCAGGCTGACCATGACGATATACTGTTTCCTCATCTTTTCCTCCATTTTTTGAATGTTCTTACAGGAACATCATATCGCACCAACTTTAAATCCCCGCCAACGGATTGTTAACATCTTGTGAACAATCCGTAAGGGTTTGGTAAATCATGGGATCTCCCATCTCTCTACCAATTGTGAAAGCACTGGTATAATTAGCCGCCGTGATTGGTAGTGTAATGGAAGGTTGAAGTCTTTATGCTTGAAAAACTTGCAATTATTGAAGCTCGTTACAACGAATTGAACCAGTTGATGGAAGAAAACATGGGGGATTACACCCGGGTTGTGGAATTGGCAAAGGAACGGGCTGAACTTGATGAAATTGTCCACCTGACCCAGCAATATCGGCTGGTGCTCCAACAACTGGAGGATGCTCGCCAACTGCAGGATGCAGATGACGAGGATCTTCGCATGCTTGCCATCTCCGAGTTGGACGAACTTACCAGGCAGTCTGCGATATTGGAAAATCAGTTGAAACTCCTGCTGGTTCCCAAGGATCCCCGCGATGATCGCAATATCATTGTGGAAATTCGTGCCGGAACGGGCGGCGATGAAGCTGGATTGTTTGTCGCCGATCTTTTCCGTATGTATGTCCGCTATGCAGAACGTCACAACTGGCATACAGACGTTCTTTCCGCCAACGAAACCGGCATTGGTGGATTCAAAGAGATAATT
>JAGVUS010000376.1 GCA_019136175.1 Chloroflexota bacterium
CGCCCAATCGGCAATGCTGACCCGCGGGCTGGAAAACGGCGTCTTCACCGTCACCGCCAACCGTCACGGGCAGGAGCGCGGCACGCCCTTCTCCGGGCGCAGCCAGGTGACTTCACCGAAGGGCGCACTGCTGGCACAGGCGGCGGGGGATTTCACCGGCGTGCTGACGGCGGTGGTGGACCTGGCGCAGGCGGATGACAAACAGATCACGCCGCTGAACCATGTGCTGAACGACCGCCGCCCCGACCTCTACCGCCGCCTGGTGGAGGGGTAGGGAGTGGGGGCGGTGAATTTTCAGGATTGGGAAATCACTTCCATTACCTGGTCCATGCGGTCAAACCAGAACCGGCGGTATCCCTCGGCTGGAATCTGGCGGTCGGGTGTGTATAAAAAGACATGAATGGTAATTTCCAGGTCCTGGTAATGGAATACTTTTGGCTTCCCGTTCTCTTCAAAATACCGCTTGCACCAATCCAGCTTTAACTGGTACTCACTCCTTCCGGTTCCCTTCGGATCAATGTACACGATTTTGTAGCGCTTGCCCTTCTGGAGCCAGAAGATAAAGTCCGGTTTAAAGTTCCCCATGCGGTTGTCAATGGAGTAATAAAACGGGATGGCAATATCATCCATCTTTTCATCCACCCGGCTGAACAACCACCAATCGTAATTGCGAAATTGGTGCTCCCGATTTGCCAGATACGTTTCCAGTAACTGAAGGAATTTTACCTCGCTCTCCACGTGGATGACGCTGCGGATGTAATCAATCTTTTCAGATTCACTGAGAAGCACCGGGATGTAATAATGGTTGGCAATCCGGCGGATTCGCAGCAATGTGTTGTCGGTAAAATATGTTTCTTCTTGCGGCTGGCTGGTGATTAATGTTGAGTACTCATCCAATGTGATTTGATGCGACTGATAACGCTCTTTTGCTTCCTGTAATTTGGCAGGATAATCAACCAGGGATTGAATTCGCCGTTCCAGGTCGCCCAGGTGCTCCTCCTGCACGCGGATGTGCCGGAAGTGGACGATCTCATCCTCCAGCGGCTTGAATCCGGTCAGTGCCGCGGAAATTATCCTCCGGTGATGCAAGGCTGTCTCGCAGCGTCTGAATTTGTTGTGGAGATATGCCGTGCAGGGCGTAAAACACCCGGTCGTCATCCACATAATCCAAATACCTGTTAAGCAGTTCCCGGTTTTCTGCGGTAATCGCAAATTTTGCCAGTTGCTTTTCCAGGTAAAGCGGCTGTTCTTTTTGCTGATATACAGGAATTAACAGGAGCTTTCCGTCCACTGCCTCGTGGTTGATTTCCAGTGCGATTTCCCGCTCACCGGTCTGCTTATCCTCCTGGTCCAGTTCGCTGATGACGAGGCTCAATGCCTCGCGGTTGGTGCCAAAGATGAACAGGCTTTCCAGGGGGTCCACATCCTCCTTGACCTGCGCCAGCAGGGTCTGTTCATTTTCTGCGAGAACGCCGCTGGTAAGCAATTCCCGGCAGGGTTCAATGCGCACCCCCCGACCAATCGATTGCAGAATGAATTTTTTCGCCTCCACTGCCGTGCCGATATTGACGTACATAATGACATTGGGGCGGTTGGAATCCCACCCCTCATAAAAAGAACGGGAACCCAGCAGCAGGTTGATGTCGGAATCCGGCTGGTTTAACCGTTCAAAGAAACCCTCATCGGTGAAATGATGGTTGATTTCATAGCCCGAAAGTTCTTTTCTCAACCATTCCGAAATATCCCCAATCCGCACCAGTGCACAGGGATCATCACTGGTTTTGAGTTTGAACGCCACTTCCTGCCGGTTGGATGGACGCACCAGTACTTCCATTTCGCCCGGACCCGGCTCGTTGAACACAGTGCGCAGCAGGTCCGCCTGGGTCAAATTGGCAAAAATTGCTTCATTGACCCTGACGTGCAAATCAGCCTCATAAATGTATTCCGGCTGCCCCCGCAGTTCCTCCAGCAGTTCCCGCCTGGCGGTGTTCCAGGCGGTTTCGTCAATTTGCCCGCTGCCAATCCGCACCAGTTCCCGGAAAAAGAGCTTGAGGTCGGCATCCTCTGTATTGACCGAATTGACCAGCGTCACCAGCATGGGACGGTGGTACAGGCTGCCCTGCACCCGGCGCACCCGGTCTTCAAAACGGCGGATATAGGCAAGCATGATCAGCGCCTTGAGGACAATTTTTTGCTTTTCGGCGTCACTAAAATCCTCGTCCCGGCGGAAACTGCGCACTTCCTGCCTTGATACACAGATATGTTTGCCATGCCCCCGGCGGGTGAATTCACTCAGGTTGAAATTGGAGACGGTGGTAATAATATCGCGGTCATCGGTGAAGGTGGCGGAAAAATTGAACAGGAACCCGTTGCGCGAGAGGATGGAATAGATGTGCTGCCGCTTGGAATCCTCCTTGTCGCCCTTGTGCGCCTCGTCCAGCAGGATATACCACTCGCCGTTGTTGTCATAGCTGCGAAAGTCAATGATCTTTTCCTTGCGCTCGTCACTCAGGTTGTCGGAACGGTAGGTGAAGACCGTGATTTCCTGGCTGCTGAACAGGGAGGGGGATTCCCGGCGGGCATCGGCATAATCGCGCAGTTCGCGCAGGCGGATGAACAGACCGCCAGCCTGGTTGAACTGGTTCACGTGGCTGCGCAATTGCTCAATCAGGTCATCCCGGTGGGCAAGCACCAGGATGGGATGGCGGGGAATATCGCCGCGCTGCGAGAGCAGCCACAGCAGTTCCACCATCTTGACGATCACCAGCGTCTTGCCGGAGGCGGTCGCCATCCAGAAGGACATGCGGTTGATGAACTGCCAGTAGGGCAGGCGGTCATTTTCATCCACCTGGTAATATCCGCCCAGCAGGCTTGCCAGCTTGCGCCGGGCAGCCGAGGAACGGTCCACGGGCAGGTCCAGGTCGCTTTCCAGCCCGGCATCGCGGTACCATTGCATGAACGCCTGCTTCCTGGCAGGGATGTCGATTCCGGGCGGGCTGTAATATTTCCACAATGCCTGCAGCGCCTTGCGCAGGGCTGCCTGTTGGTATTCGTACAGCCGTTTGCCCGGCGAAAAGGCAGCCAGGTCAAACCCGGTCCAGTCGGGGGGCAGGCTGCCCTCCTCCAGGGTATCCACCATGGTTTCCAGGAAGATTCTCGCCATCTTACTGCCACCAGATGAGGGGTTTCAGCACTTCCCAGTCCGGCTCCAGCAGGCTGAGGCGTTCGCCGTCCTGGAATTCCACATATTCAGCGGTGATGCGTTTGATCCACTTGCCGCGCCGCTGCGAGAGGGTTTCGGCTAAATCGATATCGGGGTAGAGGCGCTCCGGGTGCAGGTGGACGGCATTGTGTTCCACGTCCACGTCCAGCGCTTCCAGCAGCTTCAGGTCGCGCAGGAAGACGTAGCTGAACAGGTCTGCGTCGGCGTAGCGGGCGCGGCGCAGCACGTCCTCGTAGGATTCCAGGTCGTAATATTTGACGAAATGGCTCATGCCCGTACCGCCGCTGGCTTTGCCGTCCTTCCATTTGTCACTGAACGCCACTTTCTTGATGCGCGGCAGGATGACGGTGTTGAAATGTTCACCCATTTCCACCAGGATGTACTTGCGCCTGCCGCCGTCTGCGCGGTTGAGGTTCATCACGGCATGGGCGGTGGTCCCGGAACCGGCAAAGAAATCTATGGTAAAAGCATTATCTGAACAATTGGAAGCCAATAGACAATCTTCCACTAAAAATATGCTTTTAGGATAAGAAAATATCTCACGACTTCCAAATAATGCCCGGATAATATTTGTGCCACTTTCTGTGGCTGAGTATTTTGCATCATCCCACCAAGTATTTGGAAGAGCACCTTCTTCATTTGGGCGATACTTCCTAAAAATCTGCCAAT
>JAGVUS010000292.1 GCA_019136175.1 Chloroflexota bacterium
CACACGGTTCGGGACCGTGAGGTCGGCGGTTCAAATCCGCCCGCCCCGACTGGTAAAAACAAAAACGCGCTGCCCGGGCGCGTTTTTTAATGTCGGTGGTTCTCCCATCGAGGGATGATTAGGTTGTCAGGTATACCTTTTCCAGTCGCCGGGTTTCCTCTGCCATTGCCTGTCGTAAGGTATCTGGCAACAGGACTTCCACTTCCGCACCCCAACCACGGATCCAGGGCATCATTTCCTGGGGTTCGGCAATCCACGCGCGCCAGAGCAGGCTGCCATCATCCATCCTGGTCACCTGCTCTGAGCGATGCCACCGCGTTTCCCCCACCCGGCTTGCCACACGCGGTGTAAATTTTAAGACCACTTCCACTGGATCTCCCTCGGTATACCAAATTCCCCAGGCATTTGACAGGAGATTACGGGGATGAAAATCATCAGGGATTTCGTAGCGATCCCGTAAAACCTCCACACGTTGAATCCGTTCGATTTTATAGGTCCGAAGAGCGTTTTGAGGTTCGCTATACCCGATTACGTATGCAGATTGCCCAATGGCATAAGGCTCAATAAAGTATGGTGAAAACAAATAGATTTTTTCTTCGGCAGACTGATCTGCCCGGTACCAGAGATTTGCTTTAAGCTGCCCCGCCCAGGCAATGGTGATTTTTTCCAATGCTTCCAGGTAGATTGCATCAAAGTGCCATTGGGGATCATCCATCATATCCGCTGACTGCATCAGGTGGGAAGAAATGCGGGGTGCCAGGCTTTCCAATGCCAGCCCCAATTTACGAAGCGCAGAAGCCCCATGTGGATTCTGGTGGTTCATCCGGGTTGCCAGCAGACGTGCAGCAAGATGAATGGCAAGCGCTTCGTGCAGGCTGAACCGAACATTCACCAGATATGCATCCCGGTCAATAAAATACCGGTTGCCATCCTGGTAGATGGGAGCGCTGATGTATGCCAGGTTGCGCAGGATGGTTGATCGGTGAACTCCCAGCCGTTTGGCAATCTCTGACTGGGACAATCCTTCCGGGTGTGCCAGAAGTAATGCCTCAATCTGGATTAACCGCTCTGCCTTCGTTTGTGATATTTGGGCTGACATGCATCCTCCCTTGATCTATGACACATTCTAGCATTGATATGTTGCAAGTACCGCAACAAATTCCCCGCTTGGCTAAAAACCGGGTCGATCAGAAGCTATGAATAGCATACCAAAAACTTGGAGATCGTTCAATGGTGTGCGGCTAAAATGAGGAAATATTAAGGAGAAGATGACATTTAGTTGCAAAAATACCGAAACTAGTGCAACAAAATCCTTGCCAAATTTTAAATCTTTGATAAAATAATGTTGCAGTCTGTCTGGGTGCCCCCCTCACCCCGGCGGGCTGCACTTTTATAATTTTGAAGGTTTGCCATGATAACCCCCCTGCCAGTTCGATCGGCAGGGGGTTGAAGCACCAGGAATGGGAAATTTCCTGGAATGAAATATTAAACCTGATAAGGAACTTCCACAATCACAATACCGGGCTTGAACAGCAATGCAAACCGTAATAACAGCGCGGTCTGGTTATGAAGCAGGTTTTCCCACCAATGGGATGGCACAAACAATGGCACAACAATGGTGATGATCTCATTTGGAGTACGGCGGGAAATCAACATCTGGATGTAATCCATCATTGGTTCAATTAATAACCGGTATGGGGAATCCAGTACAACCAGGCGGACACCTTCCCCAAACATGCTCCACTTATCCCGAACTTTTTGCGACTCCTGTGGATTGACGGATACGTGCACTGCGGTTACATCCGCCGAAATGGTTCTGGCAAAGGTTAAAGCAGCCAGTGACCCTCGATGAACCCCGGCTACGAGGACAATAACACGGTTGCGTGAGATGTGGGCGGGAGAGGCATAATGTTCCAGGGAAAGTTTTCGTGCCAGGCGAGTGTAATGGCGGTGAATGGTTGAAAACCCAAATACCAGAGTTGGAATTAATATCACTAATATCACAATCACCCACGCACCATCTTTAAATTTTGTGATGGCAAATACGATCATCACTACCAGAGTACAAATGGCGCCAAAACCATTAATGACCATCTTGAGTTTCCACCGATGGTCGTGTGTAACGATGGATCCTGGTTCCACTACTTGCTCTCCAGGTTGCAGGTGACCGGATTTCCACCACCGGCGAGCCATCCCTGTTTGTGACAGGGTAAAGGACATGAACACACCGATCGCATACAAGGGGATCAGGCGGGTTACACTCGCCTGAAAAACAATGATCATTATCGAAGCAATA
>JAGVUS010000059.1 GCA_019136175.1 Chloroflexota bacterium
CGTTCCATATTTGCCCATCCGTACCGTGAAATCCTGGTTGGGTGGGAAATTGGCAGTTTGAATGGTCACAGAAACCCCTGCTGTTACACTCAGGATGCTGAAGGATGGGATGGCGCTTGCCTGTACTGAAGCAGCGGGTGAAAGGATATTCGCCCCCAGCAGCAACGCAAGCACAATTACAATACGCAGCCAAACCAGACGACCTGCACGCCAAAACATATCATTGCCTCCTTCCAATACTTAAAAGCCGCTTTAATTAGTATAGCGAATTTTAAGAAAAAAGCAAAGATGAATCTGACATAAAAAATGGGCGGTTCTTCACCGCCCATTCAGGGTCAGCTGGTCTGCCGGGTTCTTTCCAATTCTTCGAGCATGGCTGCATCCCGTTTTAATTTTCGCCACCTCCCAATCAAATTGATGATATAGATCAGGATTGAGCCAAAGATGACGGCATAAACCTCCCAATCAAATTGATGATATAGATCAGGATTGAGCCAAAGATGACGGCATAACCGGCAAAGAAATAGTGGATGGTATTTGCAGGTGTATCCATGATTTACTCTCCCCAGGTTTGCAACTGGATTTTCTTCTGTTCCACATGATCCGCCAGCGCACCCAGCCGGATGCGATGCCAGAGGATATCCGCAAAAATGAATGAGAAGGCGACCAGGCTGAACATGAAAACCTGCATCATCCTGGGTGTCATATCAAATGCCCCGGCGGCTCCGGGATCATTGCTGCCAATCACCACCGGGTGGATTGTCCGAAAAATCCGGATGGAAAGAAACGTCAGGGGTACACTAATGAAACCAATAATGGCATAGACGGCTCCAAACCTTGCCCGTCGGTCCGGTTCTTCCACACCCTGGCGCAGCAGCAGATACGCTGCATAAATCAATTCCATGATGGTGGCGGTTGTCAGCCGGGGGTCCCACGTCCACCAGGTATTCCAGATGGGACGTGCCCAGATGGAGCCGGTAATGATACAGATCAGCATGAATACCATGCCAATTTCCACGCCTGCAAAACCAATCCGGTCCCACCTGGGATCCTTTTTCACCAGGTACAGAACCCCTGCCACTGCGCTTACCAGGAAGCCAAGCATTCCCGTCCACCCGGCAGCCACGTGAAAATAAAACACTTTCTGAACCCATCCCATCACAGCTTCCAGTGGAGCATAAAAGAAAACACCCAGGATCGCAGTGATGAAGAGAATACCCGTGATCCAATCCAGGATCGTTAATGCTTTTGGTTTTTGACCCACATTCTACTCCTCGACTACGAAATCAAAGACCATGAATGAAACCGCTGTAAAAATCACATCATAAACAATCAAGAGATTGACCCAGGTGGATACATCCACCCAGCCCAATCCCTCCAGAAAACCCGAGGAGGCTTTGACCGCCGCCACAAGCACCGGAATGACCACCGGGAACAGGAGAATGGGCAGCAGGATATCGCGCGTCCGAGCCTGGACTGCCATGCTCGCCAGCAGTGTACCCACGGCAATATATCCCTCGGATGCCAGCAGGATGACCAGGATCAAACCCGGCTGGAAGAGATTGGTATTGTACAGCAGGCTGTAAACCGGCAGAACAATCCCTGCAACAATCAGCAGAAACACCCAGTTGGAAAGTGCCTTGCCCAGATAAATCGCCGCTCGGTCCACCGGTGCCAGCAGCAAACCGTCCAAACAACCACGGTCCTTTTCCACTGCCATCGACCGGTTCAACCCCAGAGTCCCGGCAAACGTGAAGGTCACCCACAGGACACCCGCAGTGATATTTGCCCGTGCCCGGGCATCCAATTCCAGCGCAAAATTAAAGATCAGGATCACCAGCAGGGCAAAGACCAGCATGGACGTGAGAAGCTCCCGGCTGCGCAGCTCTGCGGTCAGGTCCTTCCAAACGACTGCCAGGGTTGCCTTCCAAAGTGAGGGGGAACTGTTTTTCATTACTTTCCCCCGCCAGTCTGTGATTCCAGTGCCATCCGATAGAAAGCCAGTAATCCATCCTGCGGCAGGTCCTGTTTGCGCGCCGAGGATTGAATTCTGCCGCGGGATAAAACATCAAAACGGGTAGCCAGGTCTGCAGCCCGCGCCAGGTCATGCGAGGTCATGACAATTGTCCAACCTTCTCCGGCAACCCGTGCAAGTGTTGCATCCAGCATCTGGCAGGCATCCTGGTCCAAGCCTGTATGCGGTTCATCCAACAACAATACGTCCGGGTTGTGCAAAATTGCCCGTCCAATTGCCAGCCGCTGTTGCATCCCGCGGGAAAATGTGCGCACCAGGTCTTTCCGCCGGTGTGACAAGCCAATCAGGTCCAGCACTTCCCCCATCCGACCTTCCAGTGACCGCAGACCGTACAATCGTCCATAAAACCGAAGA
>JAGVUS010000267.1 GCA_019136175.1 Chloroflexota bacterium
GAGAAGCCGTTCTACAAATAGGAGGAGGAAACCATGGCAATCGTAGGTTCCTTTTGTGTCAGCGTAAATCGGGAGGTCTGCATCAACTCGCAGATGCCCGGCAAGTGCGCCGCCTGTGCGGACGTCTGCCCGCACGGCGTGTATGCGCTGGACCCCCGCACCGGCGAGATGAACGTGGTGAACTACAATGCCTGCGTGGGTTGCCGCATTTGTGCGGAATTCTGCCCGGTCAATGCCATCCGCATCAACCCCGCCGAGCCGGAATACTTCACCCGCTACCCGTGGACGTTTGCCGCCATCGAGGAGGTGCATGCCAAAGCGCTCACTGGCGAATACCTGCTGCGCGGCTTTGGCACCACCGGGCAAACCCCCAATTTTGACATGATCACGGTTGTTCCCAGCCAGATCGCCTCCGCTGCCCCGCGCGACAAATACCGCGAGGAATGCGATATGCAGGTGGTGATTGGCAAGGATACCTGTGAAAAACCAATGGTCCTCAAGGTGCCGTTTGTGTGGGCAGCCATGTCTTTTGGAGCGCTCTCCAAGGAAGCCAAAATGGCGCTTGCCATTGGTGCAGCAATGACCGGCATGGCAACCAACACCGGCGAGGGCGGGCTGGTGCCGGAGGAAGCCTGGCTTGCGCGCGGCTACACCGACCGGGAAATGACCCGCAAAAAATGGGACCCGGGCGGCTACGTCATCATCCAGTGGTCCACCGGGCGATGGGGGGTATCGGTGGATTACCTCAATTCCGGCGATGCAGTCGAGGTCAAGATCGGGCAGGGTGCCAAGCCCGGCATGGGCGGTCACCTGCTGGGTGCCAAGGTCACCGAGGACGTCTCGCGGGTGCGCGGTGTGCCCATCGGCTCGGACGCGCTGAGCCCCTGCCGCTACTACGACGTGGAAACCCTGGAGGACATGAAGCACATGGTGGCATTCCTGCGGGATGTGACCCACTACCAGTTCCCCATCCTCTTCAAGCTGGGTCCCTCCCGCCCCTATGCGGATGTGGCAGCCTGCATCGAGGCAGGCGCGGACGCCATCAGCATTGACGGGCTGGTGGGCGGCACGGGCTGCTCGCCGGATATTGTCACGCAGGGCGTTGGCATCCCCACCATTGCCTGCCTGCCCCCGGCAGTCCAGGCGTTGAAAGATTACGGCGTGCACCACAAGGTGAAATTGATTGCGCTGGGCGGGCTTCGCAACGGGCTGGATGCCTACAAGTGCCTGGCGATGGGTGCGGATGCGGTCGGGTTTGGTTCGGCGGCGGAAATTGCCCTTGGCTGCCGGGTCTGCTATGCCTGCCAGAAGGGCAACTGCCCCTATGGCATCACCAGCCCCAAGCCCGAAATGCGCGCCCGGCTGGACCCCATGGAAGGCGGGCAGAAGCTGGCAAACTTCATCCATGCCTGCACCGAGGAGGTCAAGATTCTGACCATGCTGTCGGGTCATTCCGCCATCCGGGACCTCTCCACCGAGGACCTGCGGGCAATGGACCTGAACACCGCCGCGCTGACCGGCTTGAAGCTGGCGGGGTACGACCGCCCGCTGCCCATCTGGGAAGCGCTGGGCGGAAATGGCAACGGGAACGGCAACGGGCACCATTAGGTGCACCCCTGCCGATGGCAACCCCGCCGGATTGTTAACGAAAGGACTTGTCCATGTCCACAGTCCAGTTTGATGCCACCATAGCCAGCCGGATGCTCGATGAAGCGCTGGACGCCTGCGCCGCCGAACGGTTCAACGGCAGCGTGGAGCAAACCCGGCTGGCACTGCACCAGGGGCAGTGTGAAGTCTGCCGCGCCCTCAAAGTGCACCTGGTGGAGCAGGTGGGCGCCTGGCTGGGCGGAATGGACCGGACGGTGAAAGCCATCTATGCCTTTGAGCCGGAAACATCCCCGGCGCGCTCCGCCACCGGCAGCCTGCGCACCCCCATCTCACCCGGCAGCATCAACCTGATTGCCTGGGTGGAGCGGAAATCCGCCGCGCGCGGCTACGGCATGCTGGTGGAGGCGCGTTACCTGCAAACCCTGCCCGTCTGGACGCGCCCGGATGCCGCCGCCCCGCCGCCCGCCAGTCAGCCGCCGCCCGGCAGCGCCCGCCAGCTGGTGGAGCGGTCATTTGATGCCGAGCTGGCGCCGGAAAGCCTGCTGTTTGCCCAGGCGCTGGCAATTGAAAACCTGCCCCCGCAGGAGCGGCTGGAGTATGAACCGCGCCTGCGGGAGATCAAGGTGGTGCTCATCCGCCGGTTGATCAGCGACCAGCTTGCCTACATCCGCGTGGCGCGGGACTGGCTGACCATCCAGGATCTCGAAACCATTCACCGGCGGCGGATTGGACCCGGCAAGATCGGCGGCAAGGCAGCCGGGCTGGCACTGGCGGTGCGCATCCTGCAGGATACCGCCCCGCCGGAGGTGCTGGCAAACCTGCGCATCCCCGAATCGTATTACATCGGCTCCGACCTGATATACATCTTCTCCCTGATGAACGGGCTGATGCACTGGAACGAGGAAAAATACAAGCCCGAGGAGCAGATCCGGCAGGATTACCCGCTCATCCAGCAGCAGTTTGTGGAAGGGCGCTTCCCCCCCGAAATTCTTAAGCAGCTTGCCGCCCTGCTGGAACAGATGGGCAGCCGCCCGCTGATTGTGCGCTCCTCCAGCCAGCTGGAGGACAGCGTGGGCACCTCCTTTGCCGGAAAGTACAACAGCTATTTCTGCCCCAACCAGGGCAGCCCGCAGGAAAACCTGGAGGCCTGACGTTTGCCTCCACCCTCAAGCCGGAGGCGCTGCTCTACCGCCGTCAGAAGGGCTTGCAGGATTACGATGAACGCATGGCGGTGCTGATCCAGGAGGTGCAGGGTGAGCCATTTGGACGCTACTTCCTGCCGCATGCCGCCGGGGTGGCGTTCAGCCGCAACCTCTACCGCTGGGCGCCGCAGATTCGCCGCGAGGACGGCTTTGTGCGCATGGTATGGGGGTTG
>JAGVUS010000414.1 GCA_019136175.1 Chloroflexota bacterium
GGCACCGGCAACGCCAGCAGCCAGGTCATAGGTCACGGTCAAGCCATCCTTATAGGGGATGAAGCGCTTGCCGTCGATCAGCCAGACGTGCATGGAATTCTTGAGGGAAAGTTCCACGGCGCGTTCGAGACCGGCGAGACGTTCTTCGGGGGTGTTGAAGTCAGTGTAAGCCAGGTCATTTGCCAGTTCATAGTATTCTTCGTCAATATTGTTCGCCTGCCACAGGGCGGTGAAGCCGTAGGCGGAGGCGGGGCTGTCGAAGAACTGGAAGTTATCCGCTTCGTTGCGGGAGATGGCGGTTGCAGACCATGCACCGGTATAGATGTGGAACAAGCCATCCGCAGGATTGCCGCCCACCCAGAGGGGGGAGGCTTCCGAGGAAGTCTTGTACTGGCGATCGGTTGCAAAACCAATGCTCTCGAGCTGGTTGCCGACATAGTCACCAATCGGAATACGGGTCTTGTCGGAGTCGCTGCGGATGAGCAGGATGAGTTTGACCTGTTCGCCGCCGAACATATACTTGCCGTCTTCAATGGTGACGCCTTCGATACCAAGCATCACCTCGTCCATCTGGGCTTTGGCGCGCTCGGGGTTGTAGGCATATTCAGCTTCCAACCGGCGAATGGTGGGGGCAATGCTGGTGTAGTCCGGCATGTTGGTGACGAGCGGGAAGAACTTGGCGAGTGCACCACCGCTGTAGATTTCGCGGTTGAGGTAATCGCGGTCGATCAGCCAGTTCATCGCCTCGCGGGCTTCAGCGAAGTGGAAGGGGTTGACTTTGCCAGTGGACTCAAAGACGGGTCCAACCGGGTTGAAGGTCAACTCGTAATACAGACCGTTGGCTGAGGAATAGCCCAAACCGGCTGCCTGGATTTCGGGCAGGGTATCGGACGAAACGCCATCGGCGTAAATATCAATGGCGCCAGCCTGGATCTGGGTGACCGCAGCAGCATTGTCCACAACCGAGATCACGATCGAGTCAAACCAGCCGCCCTTGCGGGTCGTGCGGGGTTCTTCGGTCGGTTCGGGGGTGGGCGCCTCTGTCGCGACTTCCGTGGGAGCCTCGGTCACAACAGGTGCTTCCGTCGTAGCGACGGTGGTGGGGGCAACCGTGGTGCATGCTGCCAGAATCATGCTGGCAACGATGATCACGCTGACCACCAGGAACAGAGAGTTACGTTTCATTTTTCCTTCTCCTCCATAAAAGATGGGTTTGGAATGAAAGTGGACGGGGATTTTGGTTTGTCATCGGTTTTTTTGCTCGAGGCAATCACCTCCTTGCAGAAATCTCCTTCGACTGACCATCCCCAACGGCAAAACAGATCCCTGTTGGGGGACTTGGACAATTATAGAGTAATCTGACAGGAAAGTCAAGAATAGTGCACAGCGCGTTTTGGTCGATTCACCCTGATTCCGGTGATGAATATCACACTTGAACCCGTGCAAATATCCTTTTTTGTGATCCAGCCTGCGGATCGCGCGGCTGGTTGCCCGGCTTACGGGCAGCCTTCAGCGTAATCCATCGCCTCCAGGTTCCACAGGCTGCTGCGGGCACTGACATCCAGCGTGTACCCGCACAGGTCAGGGCGGGAGGCGGCGACCTTCAGGCGATAGTAGAGGGGAACCACTGGCAGTAATTCATCAAAGAGCATTTGCGCTTCCCTATCCGCAGCCACCGGATCCACGCCGGGGGCGGGCTGGCGCGCCGACTGGCAGGCGGCATCATATTCCGCGCTGCTGAACCCGGTTACGTTGGTGCCCAGCCAGCGGTTCTCTGCCGTGGGAATCTGCTCCGTGGTGTATAGGAAGCAGGGCGAAACCGCGCTGCTCTGCCAGGCAAACTGCGCCAGGTCAAACTTGCGCCCAAACAGCGGACCTTCCGGACCAGCGGCATACAACTGCCCGGCAGTGAGGGGCTGCACGGTTGCCTGGATGCCGCATTGTGCCAGCGACAGGCTGAAGTGCAAACCTGCCGCCTGTGACAGGGTAGCGGTGGTGGTGTAGTAGGTTACCGCCAACGGGGTGCCATCGGTTACGCCCTTCACACCGGCGGCGGTGCGCGGTGTGGCGGAGTTGTTGTCATAATCCTTCCAGCCCGCCTGGTCCAGCAGGGCGCTGCCCGCTGCGGGGTCAAATGCAGTGGCTTCCCCGCCAACATGGCGCGGGTGCCCGGGAGGATAATAACCCACCGGAACCAGTGTATAGCTGAACAACTGATTCTTGATCAGTCCCTGCCGGTCCAGGCAGAGTTCAAACGCCTGGCGGACGCGGACATCGCTGAAGAAGTCGGCGCGGTCGCCATAGAAGGGGGCATAACCGTCATCATAACTGGCGGGCTGGATGCCAAAATCCAGATGCTCCCATTCGGGTCCCAGACCATTGTAGGTGCGAATCACGCCCTGCTGTTCCAGTTGCAGGGCGGAAAGGAGGTCGCCCGTCAGGTTGACGGTGGAATCCACCAGGTCGCATTCGCCAATTTCCAACGCCGCCAGGTTGGCATCGCCAGTATCGCCCAGGAAGCGGTACACCAGCACATCAAAGTTGGGCAGTCCTTCCGCGGCGCGGAAATAGTGCGGGTTGCGGCGCAGGGTGATATGATCTCCCGCGACCCATTCTTCTATGTAGAAAGCACCCCAGCCCAGCGGCTTGCGGTTCACTTCTTCGGCAGCCAGCAGTTCGGCAGGGGTGTATTTGCCCCAGGCATGCTGCGGCAGGGGAACCCAGAAGGCTTCCGCAAAATCCTGCGAGATATACCCCGGTACGCTGATCCACGCAACGGTTTGTTCATCCAGCGCGGTATAGCTGGCAGTGCGTTCCAGCAGGGTACGGGTCACCGGGGTGGCATCGTCCGCCGATACCTGCCAGGAATAGACGGAATCGGCGGCAGTGAGCGGGGCGCCGTCCGACCAGGTGAGACCGGGCAGAAGGCGGTAGCGGAGGGTGAGTGCATCCATCTGCAGCAGGCTGGTGCCATCCCATGCCACGGCACAGGAGGAATCTCCACAACCGGAGGGCAAAACCCGGACGCCTGCCACCAACGGAACCAGGTTGCCATCCACGTCCACGACATCATCGCCAAATGCCACATCCACCGGGGCGTAGGAGGCATCGCCGTCCGCCAGGGCGGGCAGTTTTTCCAGGATCACCGGCTGGGGGGTGTACTGGCGGGTGTCAATCGGTCCATCGTAAACGGCTTCCAGCACGCTCCAGGTACTGCGGGTGGAGCTGGCATACAGGTAGAGCGAGGCTGGCTCCTGCCCCAGGCAGATGGTGAAGGTGCGCGGCAGCGGCGTGGGGGTGGGCGAGGGCTGCAGGGTGGCTGTGGCTGCCGGGGTGGTGGCAGTGGGCAGCGGGGTGGGAGTCTGGCAGGCGGAAAGCAGCAATCCCGCCGCCAGGAGCAGGTTCACAAGGAGGGTGGTTTTCAGGCGCATGGGTTCCATTTCTCCATTCCGTCGATGGGCGACAGGGGTATTATAACCCACCGCAAACCCATCCTTGTTGAGGGGATGGGACGGATCCCGGCAGGCAAAAAAATCCCCCGCCTGGGGTGGCGGGGGAAAAATGCAAATGGATCTCTTACTGCGTGCCGCGCAGGCGGGGGTCGAGTGCATCCCGCAGACCATCGCCCAGGAAGTTGAAGGCAAACATGGTGATTGCCAGCGCCAGCGCCGGGAAAACCGCCTGGTTGGGGTAGGTGCGGATGACTGCTGAACCATCCGAAATCATCGAGCCCCAGGAGGGTGTGGGCGGGTTGACGCCCAGACCGATGAACGACAGGAAGGCTTCGGTGGAGATGTAGCCCGGGATTGCCAGGGTTTCCGCCACCACCAGCGGACCGATGATATTGGGCAGGATGTGGCGGAACATGATGCGCAGGTCGCTGGAACCAATGGTGCGGGCAGCCTCCACAAATTCCTTCTCGCGGGTGGCGAGCACCTGCCCGCGGGTGAGGCGCGCCATGGTTTCCCACGCAGTAACGCCAATGCCAATAAAGATGAACAACATGCCGCCCAGCCTGGAATCCAGCTGGCTCATGGTATACGTGAACGTTCCAGGGTCCGGCTTGGCAAAGGTGGAGCGGAAGAACGCCAGCATGAGGATGATGAACAGGAGCTGCGGGAAGGCATAGAGGATGTCCACAATGCGCATCATGATGTTATCCACCCGCCCGCCAAAGAAGCCGGAGATGGAGCCATAAATCACGCCAATAATCAGGCTGATGATGGGTCCAATGAATGCCACGGTCAGGGAAATGCGGGCGCCGTACACGATGCGGCTGAAGAGATCACGACCGGCATAATCCGCACCCAGCGGGTAATCATTGTTGACCTGGGCATAGGGGCGCATGGTGGAAAAGACCTTCAACACCCATTCCGGGGCGCTGTTGTTGGCAACCAGGTTTTGCTTGGCATAGTGCATAATCGCAATTTGGTCTGCAAAAACTGCCACCAGGATCAGGATGATAATGATGCTCCCGCCAATCACCGCTGCGCGGTTGCGGAGGAGCCGCCGGAAGGCATCCCCCCAAAGGCTTTCGCGTTTCTGGGTCAGTGGAACACCGCCCGAACCTGCCCGAATATTTTTTAAGGAAACTGGATTCGTCATAAAGCCTCTTAGTCGTAGCGAATGCGGGGATCAAGGTAGGCATACACCAGGTCAACAATCAGGTTGGCGATCACCAGGAAGACGGCATACAGGAGAATGGTTCCCATGATGACGGGGTAATCGCGGTTGGTGATGCTGGTGATGAAGTATTTTCCCATGCCGGGGATGCCAAAAGTCAACTCGGTCACAAAAGTACCGGTCACCAGGCCTGCAAACATGGGTCCCAGAATGGTAACGACAGGGATGAGGGAGTTTTTAAAGGCGTGGCGGGTGATCACCAGGCGCTCCTGCAAGCCCTTGGCGCGCGCCGTGCGGATGTAATCCTCACGCACAACCTGCAGGAGGCTGGCGCGGGTCAGGCGGGCAAGGATTGCCGAACTGCCCAGTCCCAATGCCACGGCAGGCATGATGGCATGTTTAAAGTAATCCCAGCCGAGCTTGGATGGCAGGAAGCCCAACACGTAGGGGGGCTTGGATCCCCAGCCGGTGGGCGGCAGCCACTTGAGGGTCACCCCAAAAATCCAAATCAGCAGGGGACCCAGCACAATCACCGGCACCGAAACACCGAAGATTGCCACACTCATGCTCAAATAGTCGAAGATGGTGTTTTGTTTCAACGCCGCAATGATACCCAGCGGGATACCAATGAGAACTGCCACCGTCAGTGCCATCAGACCAAGCTGCATGGAGATGGGGAGCTGCTGGCGGAAGATGTCGTTCACCGTGCGGCTGCGGGAACTGAACGTGGGTCCGAAGTTCATCCAACGGATCCAGAGATTTCCAATTTTGATGTTAATCAGGTGATCGTCACTCAGGTTGGTGTTATCCGGAGGGGTGGTGGTGAATTTGGGCAGCATCACATCATAGAGATACTGACCATACTGCACCATCAGGGGATCATCCAGGTGATAGCGGGCATTCAGGTTCGCCATAATTTCCGGCGGCAGGGCTTTTTCACGATCAAACGGGCCGCCCGGGACGGCATGCATCAAGCCGAAGGTAATGAAGGAGACAACCAGCAGTACCACGACCATGTAGAGCAAACGTCGGACTACGTAACGTCCCATGCAACCTCCAAAAAGTAAAGTGGTGGATGATTGGGGCGGGGACGAACCCCGCCCCAATCATCAAGGTTCCTTTTTTTCAAAAGGGGTACAGCAATCAGACAGTTTACGGCTTTGCCGTCATGTCAATGTCCCACTTGTCAATCGATTCCTGACCACCGGAACCGAAGGTGCGGGTGACGTACGGCTTGGTCGTGGTGTTGCGGGAGTACCAGTAGATCGGGATGATCGCGGCGCCTTCCCAGACCAGCATTTGTTCGGCTTCAGCATACAGCTCCACACGCTTGACAGGATCGAGCTCGCGGGCAGCCTCGCGCACCTTGGCTTCGAAGTCTTCGTTCAGCCAGTTGATGCCGCCGATCGGCTTGGTGGGATCCGCAGGATCAGCAGGGTTGGAGGAACCATTCAGAGAGAACACCTCACGGATGAAGTTGTTGGCATCTGCATAGTCCGGGCACCAGCCCATGCGCCAAATCTGGGGAGTGTCGGCGCTCTTGACAGTCTCGAGGTAGACCTTCCATTCCTGGTTGACCAGCTTGACATCCACGCCCAGGTTGTCCTTCCACATCGCCTGGATTGCTTCCGCAATCTTCTGGTGACCGGAGGAGGTATTGAACATGAGGGTCAGGTCGAGGTCAGCGCGGGTGATACCCTTTTCCGCCAGGTATTCATCCAGGACCTTGTTGGCTTCTTCCTTGTTGAACTTCACACCCAGGTCGGGGTGAGATTCAAGCGTGGGGGCGCCAGCCAGACCGGGGCGGGAGAACCACTGTGCCGGAACCTGACCGCCCTTGAGGACGTTGTCAATCAGGGACTGGCGGTCCACTGCCATGGAGAGGGCGCGGCGAACGCGCACATCATCCACAACGGGAGCCTGGGTGTTGAAACCGTAGTAGTAGGAGCACAGGTCGGGGGCAACCACAAGTTCCGCCGAGAGGGTCGGGTCGGTCTTGACACGATCGAGCTGGGTGGAGGGCACTGCAGCCGCATCCAGGTTGCCAGCTTCATATTCAGCAAAGGCAGGTTCCGCATCCAGCATCACCCAGGTCACTTCCTCAATCTTGGGTTCGGGAGTGGAATCGATGCCCACCCAGAACGGGTTCTTGATGAGGGTGATTTCTGAATCATGGATCCATTCCTTCATGGCATAGGGACCATAGGACTGGTGGAAACCGGTCTCGGTCCAGCGGTCGCCGCGGGCTTCGGTGCAGTCATCGCCTTCAATCAGCCACTGGGGCTGGGCGGCTGCAACCCACATGCCGGCGATTGCCGCATTGTAGGCAGCTGCATCGATGAAGGTCATTTCAAGGGTGAGGTCATCAATCACTTTCACACCCACGGTCGCGGGATCATCCGTCACGCCGTTGTTGTAATCAGCAGCGCCAGCCAGGGCAAAGCCCAGAACATAGGCATACTGGGAAGCGGTGGCGGGAGCCAGGGTGCGGAGAATGCCGTAGTAGAAGTCCTGCGCCTTGACGGTGCGGGGGTTGCCTTCGCAATCCAGGACCTGGACCACTTCGGTACCGTTGTATTTCACCCAGTAGATATCGGGGCGTATATGGAAGGTGTAGACCTTGCCGTCTTCGCTGATGTCCCAGCTTTCGGCAATACCGGGCTGCACTTCGTTGGTAACTTCATCCTGCCGGGCAAGACCCAGGTGGGTTTCCCAGATGATCTGGATGGAAGAAGTGTCAGTGCCCAGGGCGGGATCCAGGGTGGGGATGTCGCCAGGACCCATGTTGAGGCGCAGGACCTTCATCTCGGCGGGTTCCGGCTCAACGGGGGCGGGGGTGGCGGTGATCACAACCACCTGGGGGGTGCCTTCCACGATCTGCGTGACGTAGATCGGTTCAGCGGTGGGGGCAGGCGTGCAGGCTGCCAGAATCATGCTGGCTACAACCAGCAATCCAACCAATAGAGACAGTTTACGCATTTTCTTTCTCCTCCAAAAATTGAAAGATAGGGTATGGGGTAGAAGTGAGCTTTGAACAGGACATCATCTTGTTTCCGGGTGAACCACCTCCTCTCACATTCTCCTAAGCCTTATGACAGGCCACAAAGTGACCCGGGCTCAGCTCACGGAATTCGGGCTTGGCTTCAGCACAGATATCGGCTGCAATGGGGCAGCGGGTACGGAAGCGGCAGCCCGATGGCGGGTTGACAGGCGAGGGCACGTCGCCCTGCAATATGATGCGGCGCCGTTTTTCCTCAGCCACCGGATCGGGGATGGGGACAGCCGAGAGCAATGCCTTGGAATAGGGGTGCAAGGGGTTGAGATACAACTCGTTGCGCTCCGCCAATTCAACGATGATGCCCAAATACATCACCGCAATCCGGTCGCTGATGTGCCGCACCATGGAAAGGTCATGGGCAATAAAGAGATAGGTCAGACCCAGTTCCCCCTGCAGGTCTTCCAACAGGTTGACCACCTGCGCCTGGATGGAAACATCCAGTGCGGAGATGGGTTCATCGCAGACAATCAGTTCGGGTTCCAGCGCCAAGGCGCGCGCCACGCCAATGCGCTGCCGCTGACCACCGGAAAATTCGTGCGGGTAACGGTTGGAAAATGCCGGGTTCAAACCCACCAATTCCAGCAGCCGCTCCACATGTGCCTGCATATCCTTGCCCTTGGCAACATTGTGAATGACCAGCGGCTCGCCAATGATTTCGCCCACCGTCATGCGGGGGTTCAGGCTGGCATAGGGGTCCTGGAAGATCATCTGCATCTTGCGGCGCATATGACGCAGTTCCTCGCCCTTCATGGTGACAAGGTTTTTATCCTGGAAATAAACCGAGCCGGAGGTGGGGCGGTGAAGCTGCAGGATGGTGCGCCCGGTGGTGGACTTGCCGCAGCCGGATTCGCCCACCAGCCCCAGGGTTTCGCCCTTATAGATATCGAAAGAGACGTCATCCACTGCGTGGACGGCGCCCACCTGCTTCATGAAGATGATTCCGCGCTTGATGGGGAAATGCTTGACAAGATTTTCTACGCGCAATAAAACTTGGGGTTCAGTCGAGGTCATTCGCGTGGTCTCCCGGTTTTGGTATCCACCCAGCAGGCAACCTGGTGATTGCCATCCAAATTAATCAGAGGAGGATTTTCCTGCAGGCAGCGTTCATAGGCAAAGGTACAACGCGGCGCAAAGGGGCAGGAAGTTGGTTTGGTCATGAGGACGGGCGGCAAGCCGTCAATGGAAACCAGCCGCCGCTGTTCAGTTTCATCCATGCGGGGCAGGCTGTGCAGTAACCCCTGGGTGTAAGGATGCAGTGGGGCTGCGTACAACGGCTTGACGGGGGCGGCTTCAATGATCAAGCCGCCATACATCACGTTCACCCGGTCTGCCAGCCCGGCAATGATTCCCAGGTCGTGGGTGATCCAGATGATCGCCATGCCCAGTTCATCCCGCAGCCGCTTGACCAGGTCCACAATCTGCGCCTGGATGGTCACATCCAGCGCAGTGGTGGGTTCATCGGCAATTAAAATCTGCGGGCTGCAGGTCAACGCCATGGCAATCATCACGCGCTGGCGCATGCCGCCGGAAAACTGGTGGGGATAATCGTTCAGCCGATCCTTGGCATTGGGGATGCCCACCATGGCAAGCATCTCCGCCGCCCGGTTCAAGGCAGCCTTGCGGGACAGTCCCATGTGAATCTCCAGCGGTTCCGCCACCTGCCGCCCAATGGTCAATACCGGGTTGAAGGAGGTCATGGGATCCTGGAAGATCATGCTGATCTGCGCACCACGGATATGACGGATTTCGTCCGGGCTCATCTTAAGCAGGTCTTTGCCCTGGTACATTGCCGTTCCTGCCACAACCTTGCCGGGGGGAACCGGGATCAGCCGCAGCATGGACATGACCGTAACGGATTTTCCGCAGCCGGATTCGCCCACGATGCCCAGAGTTTCACCTTCCTTCAGGTGAAAATCAACCCCATTGACGGCATGGACATATCCTTCACGCACTCGAAAGTGAGTTTCAAGGCCTTGCACATTGAGTAAATCGGCCATTCAGTAAACCTCTATGCAATTATCGGGATATTGGGGATTGAGACAGCAAGACATGCTGCTCTCCAGCCAATCTTGGCACAGAAAAGTATACTCTGATTCAGATACTCTGATTCAGATGGCATGTCAAACAAGCAAAGATGAATATCACCCAAAAGGTGCGATAAATGATATCCCCCGATTATGACACCTGCCGGGAAGCAATGATAGCCGACAATGATGATATTCCCGGCACCCGGCTGATCTACGCGGCTGGAAACTCCATCCAGATCACGGTGCCGCCGCCCACCGCCGATTCCGCCCAGACCCTGCCGCCCTGGGCTTCCACCAGTGCCTTGACAATTGCCAGCCCCAACCCGGATTCACCCGTTTCGGAATGGCGGGACTTGTCCACGCGGTGGAAACGCTCAAAAATATGCGGAAGTTCCTGCGGGGGAATACCGGTTCCGGTATCCGCCACCTTCAGGCGCACCTTTCCGCCCGCTGCATCCGCCGAAAGAATGATTTCCCCACCAGCAGGGGTATAGCGGAAGGCATTACTCACCAGGTTATCCAGCACCTGCATCATGCGGGCGTCATCCAGGCGGAGTTGCGGCAGGGTCTCAGCGGCGTCCACCGAAAGGCGGATCTTCTGCTGGACAGCCTGGTGGGCAAAGACCGCCGCCACCCTTTCCAGCAGGCTGCGCGGGGAAAGGGTTTGCAGGTTTAACGACAGTTCCCCGGCATCCGCCTGGGAGAGCATGCGCAAATCCCCCACCAGGTGCTGAAGGCGTTCCATCTCGGCATAAATCAGGTCCAGCCGTTCCGGGGTGGGCGCCAGCACACCATCCCGCATGGATTCAATGTAGCCGGATACCACCGTCAGCGGGGTGCGCAGGTCATGGGCAATATCGGCGGTCATTTGGCGACGTTGTTCCTGGACGCGCGCCACTTCGGCACTCATCCGGTTGAAGGACTCGGCGAGCTGTCCAATTTCATCCTGTGATTCCACTGCCACCTGCTGGTCATATTTTCCAGCGGCGATCTGCCGGGTGGCGTGGGTGAGGGCGTCAATCGGGCGGGTGAGGGTGCGCGCCAGCACCACGCCAACCACCATGGCTGCCGCCAGCGCCGCCAAAACCGCCAGCGCCAGGGCGCGGTTGGTGCGCTGGAGATACAGTTGTTCAGCCGCGCTGAAGACATTCACCTGCCGCGCCAGCAGCAGGGTCCCCACCCGGCTGCCGTCCACGCGGATGGGTTCGCCGTTGTTCAGAATCCGGAGCGGC
>JAGVUS010000012.1 GCA_019136175.1 Chloroflexota bacterium
TCCCAGCACCCCTTTCCTTCTGTCATAAACTTTGCTCAGGAAGGCAATCATCCGCCCCAAGCCATGAGAAGTGGGAATGGGTGGAACGGAGGCAGCCTTCCCCAGGCTTTCAAGACCGCCAATCTGGCGGGTGCGAATTTTTCCCACAACCTGCGCCAGCACATCGGCTGCCGGACCCAGGTCTTCCTGGTCAATTCCCGGACGGATATTGGGGGCGGGATGCAGCCGGGTGAGGCGGGTAAGGATTTCTTTGATCCGGTTGGCAAGCGCCGAATTACCGGCATACAGGATCTCCGGGCGGCTGTCTTCCGGCAGGCATTGCAGATAGAACAGGATCAATTCCACCAGCTTTCCGATGGAGCGGGTGGCACCCTTGTCCGTCCCTCCTGCAAAGATAATCAGGTCCGGTCTGGTTGCCAGGATGGCATCAATTTGTGCTTCCGGACGGCGGCGGTCGTTTAACCCGATTTCTTCCACGATTCTGCCAAAGGTGGTTTGCGCCAGGTGGGTTGCGCTTTCCAGGGAAACATCCTCCAGCAATCCCATGGTGACAAACTGCAGTTCCGGTCCGGCGGAGAAAATGACCATCAACTGGTCAACCCCTGAACCATCCGGGTTGGCAGGCAGCATCAGTTGAGAATCGCGGTTCAGAAACGTCCGTGCCGTGATGGATTGGAGCTTGAGCAGGGATTGGTGAACACCCTCCCCAACATCAAAGTAAGGCGCTCCTGGTGTGCTGGGTGCAACCCCGGCTGCGATGAAACGGTATTGCCCGTCCACCGTGTCAAATAACAGGGACCGGGTTTGGACGGAGCCAATATCCAGGACCAGGACCGATTCAGCGTCAACGATGGAGGTGGTCATAGCGCCTCATCAAGAAAACAAGCGGAGAATGGTATCCACCAGGGTGGAAAGCCGTTCCACCAGGGCGGTGAACGAAGAAGCAAATACACCCGCCAGCAGTGCGCCGAGGGTGATGCCAATAAAGACTTCGCCAACTTTTGCTGCGGTTTTCAACCATGCCGGGCGTTCCGGCGATTGCCCCGGCTTGATTTGCACGCTGAAGTGGAAGTATGCCAGGGTGGCAATCGTGCCAATCAACACCAGCACACCTTCCATTACCGTGCCCAGGGTGCCGCCAGCAGCCGCAACCTGTTTCAGGTTGAATGGAGCGGCAGTGGCTTGAACCTGGGTGAAAAGTGTTCCCATCACCGCCCCGCCGATTGCCACGGCTGCACCAGCACCCACAATGTAAGCCATGGAGACATTTCCCAGGTTGGACAGCCGTTTGGTCAGTTTTCCAAGCAGCAACAGGCTGAGCAGCAGGGGGACCAGGATGAGAAGCCGGGTATTGAGGGTTCCCTGCAGCAGAGGCATCAACAACTTGGGCAGCAACACCTGGTCCAGCACCAGGACAGCTGTATAACCGGCTGCCACTCCCACAAAGAGGTAGGTGGCAGCCCGGAAAAGGGGATTATCCCCAAAGATATAGCTGAAGATCATCAAGGTCAGGAAGAAACCAACCAGGGTCCAGATCAGGTCAGGGGAGTTCATGCCTTCACCTCCTTGCGGGGTTTCCGGCGGGGGAGCAGCCGGGCAAGGCTTTGGAACAATCCCCCCAGGATGATGAGCAGGATCACGAGGATTAAACCAAACTGGTAGGAATCCCATGCCCGGCGGGCAGCACCATCGGTTCGACCGGTCAGGCGGTCATAGGCTGCGCCATCGATCAGCCCGCCAATCATCCCGCTCAACTGGCGGGATTGCAGGTATGGCTGGAGAATGGGGGCGCTCTGTGCACTGGTAATCATCAATATGGGCTTGCCGGTAATTGCAGGCTGCACCTGCTCCAGCCAGCCCCGGCTGATATCTGCATTGCTGCTGATGACCAGGATGGCATCAAAATCGTCCAGGGAGTTGATTTCCCGGACCAGCGGATGATCCCAGTTGCCGGATGGCAGGGACACCGGCGGATTGAAGAAGGGATTCTGCCAGTGCCACGCCGGTCGGTTGGGTGGACAGGACAGCCAGTTGGGCATTCCGTTTTACCAGGTCCTCCAGGACGCTGGTGCTGATTATTTGCATTTCACCTGCCAGCCCGGCTTCATATTCCACCGCCAGCAGGATGCGCTGGGGAGCTTCGGCGGGACTGTGGAGGGTGGTAAAGAGTGAGCTTACATGTGCTGGAGTGGCGGCGGGGAGCTGGGATGCCCGGGTTCCTCCCAGGATGGGAATGAGCATTACCAGCAGGATCAGGATTGTCACCAGCAGGCGGGTGACAGTCTGCGGAACCAGGCGGGATTCTGCTGCAACTGGCTTTGGCTGGACAAGATTTTGAATTGCTTCCTGCAACACATCCGCATGGGTTCGCTGGGTTTCGCTGATGCGCAGCCGCCCGGAGTAGGTGGGCGGTTTATGATACTGGACGGCAGTTTCCTCGCCGGGCAGGACGCCTTGCATGCCAGCCAGCGGACCAACCCGTTCAATTTTCTCCTGGACGGTTGGTGCGTGGGCGGGTGCAACTGCTTCCACCGGGCGCATTGCTTCCAGCCAGGTGGGCAGGCTTGCCATCTCCAGCGAGGGTTCCCCTTCGGCAATGGGTTCCTCAATCGGCGGGGTGGGAAGAGATTCTGCCTCCTCAACAGGGGAGCCTTCTGCGGATTCCTGCCCCAGCCATTCCGGTACTTCATCCGAGAGGAAGGGCGGGATGAGGGAGGTTTCACCTGCCAGATCCTCCATGCCGGTTGTTTCAGGAATATGTCCGGCTTCCGGCAGCGAGAGCCAGGCTTCGCTTCCTTCCACAAAGGCGGAAACCGGTTCGCCCTCTTCGTCCAGTTCCTCCTCTGAAAGGGGCGGCGCGGCGGCAGCAAATTCACCCAACCAGGATGGCGTGCCAGCCGGTATGCCGGCATCTTCGGTTGGTTCCACGGGAGCATCCATCCAGGCGGGGATGCCTTCCTCGCCTGCAACAGCTTCCCCGGCAGATTCGCTGGGGGTGAAACTCAGCCAATCGGGCAGTTCACCTTCGCCTGGCAATTCAAGGGCTGGCTCTGCTTCCAATGAGGGTTGGGTTTCATCTGCATCACGAATCCAGGCAGGAACTTCTTCTCCCGAAATTGGTTCCATGGCTTCGA
>JAGVUS010000360.1 GCA_019136175.1 Chloroflexota bacterium
ATCAACGAAAGCTTCAGCCTGATGACCACCCCCAGCAATACCATGACCTTCTTCCAGGAAACCGCCCCCACCTCCCTGTGGGCGGCTGATGAAACCAGCGCCGACACCATGCGGGTGGGGTACCTGCTCTATTCCTCGTTGACCCAATATGGTCTTGGCGGAAAGGGTGTTGAACCAGCACTGGCGGAATACTGGTATTCCAATGAGGACCTGAGCGAGTGGACGTTTGACCTGCGCTATGGTGTTGCGTTCAGCAACGGTGCAACACTGGATGCCAATGATGTTGTGGCTACCTTTGCAGCCCAATGGGATGCGTCCAATCCCAACCATGCCGGGCAATACAGCTACTTTAAGCGCTTCTTCGGCGAGTTTCTGAATCATCCATAAAAAAACAACCAATCCACAAACATCCGGGATAAAACAGAAATTCATCCCGGATGTTTTGGTTTCTTCGCCCATTTCAGGTTACAATCCAGTTTTGACAATTTTTTGACGCGCACCAGGTATCCTGTATTTGTCCACCCCCTCGGGGGCAATCACCTGGCACGGAAATCATTCGTATGGAAAGGAATTTGTAAATGAAAAGCCGACAATTCATCCTCTACCTGGCATTGATCTTCACGATCCTGCTCGCCGCATGCGGCAAAACAGCCGTCCCCACCGCCCCGCCCACCGCGCAAGTCCCAACAGTCACCCCCACGGCTGCCGGGATTGCGCTTGGGCTTCAGCAGCGCAGCGAAGCTGGCGGTTATGCCTTTTATACCATTCCGGGGTTCAGCATCCAGACCGACCGGGAGGCAACCATCATGGTGGCGCCCGGCGGGAACGTGGATGAGGGACCGGCAATCTTCATGCTGGGTACAGCTGACCCTGGCACGGAAGCCATGACCCCGATGGAAATCCTGGAACTGTTCAGCCAGACCATTCCATTCCTGACGGACAACAAGCAGGAAGTCACCATCAAGGGGCTTGCCGGGACAACCGGTGACCTCGTTGGCATGCCGGAAAATGCCCACCTGATGGGGCGGATTGGTGTCATCGTTCCGGAAGCCGGGCAGTATTTCCTTGTAATGGGCGTTTCGGATGAACCCCGGTGGGAGGAACTGGCGCCGTATTTTGACGCCGTGTTAAACACCACCGAATTTTTTGCCCCTGCTGCTGCCACACCTGCCGAATCGCCGGTCCCGGCGGCACTGGGCATTCCGGAAGGATATGAATCCTACCTGTCCGTCAACCTGATGAGCCCCATCCAGGATGCCATCAACATCCTGGGGGAGCCGTATCAAAAATTGGAAGAACATGGCTACCGCGGGTATTTGCTGCAATCCACCATTTATCGTTTCCTCGTCGAAGAAACAGAGATTGAGTTGATTGCAGACCGGACCGGCAACGTGGTGTACAAGGCGATCAAAACCATCCCGGAAGGCACCCTGCCCACAGCCGAACAATTGGAGCAGGTTGAGGCAGGAATGACGCTTGCAGAGGTGAATGCCATCCTGGGCAGCGGGTACCTGCTGACCGAATTTGTGTCCGAAAAGGACACCTCCCTGCGCTACAGCGTCCATGCCTACCCCGGTGCAGCTGGTGAAGGACAGGCATCCGTCCTTTTCCTGGAAGATGACGTTGTGAATAAAATCATGGATCTGCCCGGCGTGGACCCTTTACCCTATACAGATACAATCCACCCGCGCATCCCCCTGCTGCTCTATCCACCCACCAACAGTTATCAGACGGTGGTGTTGGGCAACCCCGACTACAACAAATTTGTAAACATTCCGCTGGGCAGCACGTTGGCTGAAATTAAAGCCGTGCTCGGCGAACCCAGCCGGGAATTGAAATCCTCCGATACGGCAGCCATCAAGTCCACAACCTACATATACAACAGCGCCACCGCCGGTGAGTTCGGTTTCAAGATCAAGGAACCCGATCCGAATGGCTTATTGCTGCAGGACAAAGACGGTCAATTGATTCACAAGTATGCTTCGTATCTCAAGGAAGACAGCAACCTGCGCACCCGGCATATTTTGCAGGTTAAAAAAGGAATGAGCCTGGAGCAAATCACCCGGATTATGGGCGGTGAGGGGCGGATTTACGAAAACAAGTACGATGACAATGGACAGGAATTGATCAGCTATATCTGGGCAGGCACGCAGTATTCCAGCACAGTTTCAGCGGTTTTCAAGGCTGGCGAAACAACCGCCATGACTATCAACAGTTCGGCACAGGATGACCGCTATGAATTGAATTCACGCTACGAGGATTACATCCTGATCCTTCCCGCGGATTAATTGCCTGCGGTCCTGATGATCTACTCCCGCCTTCCCACCTGGAGGGCGGGATTTTTGTTGATCCAGGATGCATCTCTTTTTTGGAATATTACACCAGGTTGATCCCACCGCGGTATGTTTTATGTTCTTGCCTTTGAATTAAAATTATGGTAAACTATTGACAACCAAGGCAAAGGAAAAGTCAGGAAATCCCTCCAGCTGGAGAGGTTTTCTTTTCTTTTTATTAACAGCCCCCAAAAGCCGGTGGAATTCCGGCAAATGTACACGCAGAGGAAGAAGAAAATGCCACCCACCACCTTTTTAACCCAGGAAGGTTATAAAAAACTTCAGGATGAGCTTGACTACCTGCGGACCGTCAAGCGGGACGAGATTGCAAAGCGCCTGCACGAAGCCATGGAAGGCGGTGAGTTGATTGAAAATGCCGAATATGAAGCCGCCAAAAACGAACAGGCATTTACAGAAGGACGCATTAAGGAGTTGGAAATCCTGCTGGCAACCGCGCGCGTGATTTCTGAAACTCCTGCTGCGCATGAAATTGTCCAGGTCGGCTCCACGGTCACCATCCAGGAGGAGGGTGCCATGGAAAGCGAAGTGTACAGTATTGTCGGCGCTGCCGAGGCGGATCCGATTAAGGGCAAGATTTCCAACGAATCCCCACTCGGGCGCGCCTTGCTGAACCATAAGGCAGGCGACCGGGTGCAGGTGGAGGCTCCGGCGGGTGCTTTTGTGGTGACAATCCACAAGGTGGAATAACAAAAACCAGGCTTTTCCAAGCCCCGCCCAATCTCCAGGGGCGGGGCTTTTCATTAAAAAATAGTATTAATTGCATGAAACTGGAAAGGAAATTTGAAAATGGAACTTTCGGATCTTGAAAAAATCAGGCTTGCAAAACTCCAGCGCATGGAAGCAGAAGGCATTCCCCCCTTCCCCACCCGCGCCCACCTGACCCACACCACCCGCCAGGCAATTGAAGCCTTTGAAGCGGCGGAAGCTGGCAGCAACACACCCGTTGAAGCCACGCTGGGCGGTAGAATCCGTTCCCTGCGGCACATGGGCAAGCTCTCATTTGCCCATATTGAAGACAGCACCGGTCGTGTTCAGCTCTTCTTCCGAATCAACGAGGTGGGCGAGGAATTGCTAGCCCGCCTGCGCGAGGATTTTGACCTGGGTGATTTTGTGGAAGCAAGCGGCGTCATGCTCCGCACCCGCACCGGCGAAGTGAGCCTGCAGGTGCACAGCTTCCGGATGCTTGCCAAAGCCATCACTCCATTACCGGCTGCCAAGGATGAAGTGGTCAATGGGGAAGTGGTGCGGCATGCCGCCCTCACCGATCCCGAAACCCGCTACCGCCAGCGGTATGCCGACCTGGCTGTCAACCCGGAAGTACGGGAAATCTTCCGCACCCGGGCTGCCGTGATTGCAGCGCTGCGCCAGTTCCTCGATGAACGCGGCTTCCTGGAGGTGGAAACCCCCATCCTGCAGCCCATTTACGGCGGTGCAGCAGCGCGCCCGTTTGTCACCTATCACAACCAGTTAAAACAGCAGCTCTACCTGCGCATTTCCTTTGAACTGTACCTGAAACGCCTGCTGGTGGGCGGACTGGACCGGGTGTATGAAATTGGGCGGGACTTCCGCAATGAGGGTATTTCCTTCAAACACAACCCCGAATTCACCCAGCTGGAATTCTATATGGCATATGCCGATTATCTCCAGATCATGGAAATGACCGAGCAGATGATCAGCTTTGTGGCTGAAAAAGCACTGGGAGGGCGCACCATCACATTCCGCGGCAATACGGTGGACCTGACCCCGCCGTGGAAACGCGTGGAGCTGCGCCAGGGCTTGATGGATGTCACTGGCATTGATATCAACGCCCATCCGGATGCAGCCAGCCTGGAAACTGCCATGCGGGAACGCGGACTGCCCGTCAAACCCGACCAGCCGCGCGGCAAGCTGATTGATGGTCTGCTGGGCGATTACCTGGAGCCCACACTGATTGAACCCACGTTTCTCTACAACTACCCGCGCGATATCTCCCCGCTTGCCAAAAGCATGCCGGGCGACCCCACCACGGTGGAGCGGTTTGAGGGATTTATTTGCGGCATGGAGCTTTGCAATGCGTTCACCGAGTTAAACGATCCAATTGACCAGGAAGCCCGCTTCCTGGAAATGGGACGCGCCTATGAGGATGCCGATGAAGAACGCCACCCGATGGACGAGGATTACCTGAGGGCAATGGCGATGGGCATGCCGCCAACCGGTGGTTTTGGGATTGGGGTGGACCGGCTGGTCATGCTGTTGACGGGTCGTCCTTCCATCCGGGAGATTATTTTGTTCCCCCACCTGCGCGGGAGGGAGGACGAGTAAATTTCCGCTGCAAAATCCTGCCCCGCATTCCCAACGAATGCGGGGCTTGTCTCAAAAAAGGTGAAAAAACTGCAATGAATGTTCAAAAAAGCGGAAAATTCCTCAAAATACCCTGTTGACACAGAACACTTGTTCGTATATAATAACCACAAGTGAACGATTGTTCTGTATCAAGGAGGCTTTCATGTCACCCAGAGAGAAGAAATTATCCGAACGGCATACCCGCATCATGGAATTCCTGAACGATTTCCAGGAGAAGCGCGGCTACTCTCCCTCCATCCGCGAGATCGGCGATTTCATCGGAGTCAAGTCCACCTCTCTGGTGGACTATTATTTGCGCCAGTTGGAAGATATGGGCTACATCAGCCGCGATGGGCATGTTTCGCGCAGCATCTGCGTCTTAAAACCAGCCCCGTCTGCGGAAAAGAAAGCAGCTGCAACCAGCCCCATGGCTGCCCTGCGGGAAATGGTTTCCATCCCTCTGTTGGGGCGGATTGTTGCCAGTGCACCCATCCCCATGCCGCAGCTTTCCGACAGCAGCGATGGCTATTTTGGACCGGACTCTTCCGTGGATGTGGCGCGTTCCATGCTGCCCGTCCGCGAGCGCCCCAGTGAACTCTTTGCACTGGAAGTGGATGGCGACTCGATGATCGACGCGATGATCAACGATGGTGATATTGTCATCCTGCGCCCGGCAGTGGAAGCCAACAACGGCGACATGGTTGCCGTCTGGCTGGACGACCGGGATGAGACCACCCTCAAGTATTTCTACCGGGAAGGCAACCGCGTCCGCCTGCAGCCTGCCAACCCGACCATGGCTCCCATTTATATCGACAATCCCCGCCACCTGCGGGTGATGGGCAAGGTGGTGATGGTCATTCGCCAGGTGGGTCTGGCAGCCTGAGCCACCATACCCGTTTCAATGGATTAAAAACAAGCCCCTCTCCACGTGCGAGAGGGGTTTGTTCTTGGTCTTGTGTGTGAAAACTAGGCGACTTCCACAACAGCGCCGGCAGCCTCGAGTTTTTCCTTGGCGTCCTTGGCTGCTTCCTTGCTCACACCGGTCAGGACCTTGGCGCCTGCGGTCTCAGCCATGGTCTTGGCTTCCACCAGACCGAGGTTGGTGAGCTGGCGGATGACCTTGATGGTCTCAATCTTCTTGGGACCGGCATCCTTGAGGACAACATCGAATTCCGTCTTTTCCTCGACGGGCTCAGCAGCGGCGGCAGCCACAGGGGCGGCGGCAACAGCAGCCACAGGAGCGGCGGCGGAAACGCCCCACTTCTCTTCCAGCATCTTGACCAGTTCGGCAGCTTCCAGAACGGACAGCGCGCTCAGTTCTTCAACAAGTTTCGACAGATCAGCCATTTCAAAAATCTCCTTACGATTGGTTGTTTTCTAATTGTTTATGGTTTCCCTGGTTTGCACCAGGGTTCAATCCGGTGG
Organism: Chloroflexota bacterium; assembly: GCA_019136175.1. Taxonomy (GTDB): domain Bacteria; phylum Chloroflexota; class Anaerolineae; order Anaerolineales; family Anaerolineaceae; genus CALMHE01. The sequence goes on from JAGVUS010000360.1 coordinate 6,102, forward strand.
CGGAACGCCCAACCCCCGGTGATCATTGTTACACTAACCGGCTGCAGGTGCAGCCTCTTTTTCGCTATACGCTTTGAACACTGCCGCAAGCGATCGGGCGGGTTCCACCAGTGTGCGGACGAGCTGACTGGCGGGAGCCTGCAGAACGCCCAAAAGCTTGGCGCGCATAATGGGCAGCGGGGGCAGCTCAGCCAGAGCCTTAACCTGTTCAAGCGTCAGGTATTCCGTGCCAAGGAAGCCACCCTTGATGGCAAAGATTTCAGACTTGACAGTCGAATCCACCATCAACTTGGCAATGGCGGGTGCATCGGTACGGGCAAGCACCACCAGCGTTGTGCCTTCCATATTGGGTGTATGGTACCCCTGGCTTTGCAGCACAGAATGGAAGAGGGTATTCTTTACCACATGAGATTCACCACCGGCTTCGCGGACCTTGGTGCGGAACGCATCAATATCCTTCATCGCCATCTTGTTGAAACTCAGCAGGAATACACCCTGCGATTCCTTCAGCCATTGCTCATATTGAGCAACCATAAATTCCTTATGTTTTCTTGAGAATGCCAATGAATTTTCACCTCCTTCCTTGTTCAGGATTTAAAAAAGTCTTTACCTCACAAATTGCCAGGTAAAGACTTTTTCGCCTGTCCGGGGCAGCGCCCCATCCAGGAGTTCACATCCCCATGGGGATGATCGGTTTCGATTTGGTCTTCACCTCGGCTGGATATTAAGCCTTCCTGCGAAGGCACCGGCTGTCTATGGTGAGAACAGCTCTCTCAATTGTCAATTGCGCGGGGTTGCGCAAGCAGGCGGATTATATCTGATACCTCTCCGCCTGTCAATCAACCAGTTACATATTCTGGGCTGCCAGGGCATCCACCTTCACGCCGGGTCCCATCGTGGCGGTGATAGTCACACGCCGGATGTAGGTGCCGCGGGCTGCCGAGGGGCGCGCTTTCTTGATGGCATCCATCAGTGTGGCGAAGTTCTCGTAAAGTTTTTCCACTTCAAACGAGGTTTTGCCAATGGGAACGTGGATGTTGGCGGTCTTGTCGAGGCGGAATTCCACGCGACCAGCCTTTGCTTCGCGGATGACGCGGGGCAGGTCTTCAGCGGGGACGACGGTGCCAGCCTTGGGGTTCGGCATCAAGCCGCGCGGACCGAGAACACGACCCAGGCGACCCGCCTTGCCCATCATGTCGGGGGTGGCTATCGCCACATCAAAATCCGTCCAGCCGCCCTGGATTTTGGCAATCCATTCATCGCTGTCGGCAACATAATCCGCACCGGCTTCCTGGGCGCGGGTGGCGCCTTCCGCCTGGGCAAAGACCAGCACGCGGACGGTTTTACCCAGCCCGTTGGGCAGGACAACAACATCGCGCACCATCTGGTCCGCCTGGCGGGGATCCAGCCCCATGCGCATGTGAACTTCCACCGTGGCATCAAAGGAGGAGTAGGAGGTTTCCTTCACCAGCTCCAACGCCTTGCGGGGTTCGTAATACGTTTTTTCATCAATTTTGGCAGCTGCTGCCAAATATTTCTTGCCGTGTTTTGCCATGTTTTCTCCTCGTGGTACCAGCGGGCAGCCTTCGCCGCCCTCCCACAAACGGTTAGTCTACAATCGTGATGCCCATATTGCGGGCTGTGCCTTCCACCTGGCGGATGGCGTCTTCAATATCCACCGCGTTGGTGTCCTTCATCTTGATTTCAGCAATCTCTCGCACCTGGGCGCGGGTAACCTTGCCAACCTTTTCCCGGTTGGGAACTGCTGACCCCTTCTCCACACCGGCTGCCTTCTTGAGCAGAATGGAAGCGGGCGGTGACTTGAGAATGAAGGTAAAGGATCCATCGCTATACACGCTGATTTCGGCAGGAATGACATCGCCCACCCGGTTGCTGGTGCGGGCGTTATATTCCTTGCAGAACGCCATGATATTGATGCCAAAACCGGCGAGTGCCGGACCGACGGGCGGTGCGGGGTTTGCTTTCCCAGCCGCCAACTGCAAACGAACAACACCTTTTAGTTTTTTAGCCACTGTTTCTCTCCTTTGTGGTAATAGCGGGTGATAAGGGGAGCACCCTCCCACCTGAACCGCAGGAAAATCCCTGCGGACCATTCACAATTATGCCTTTTCGACCTGTAAAAAGTCCAGTTCCACGGGGGTTTCCCGTCCAAAGAAATTCACCATCACGCGCACCTTGGTGCGTTCCATGTCAATCTCCGCCACAGTGCCGCGGAAGTCGTTGAACGGTCCATCCACGATGCGAACCCGTTCGCCCACTTTGTAGGTCACCTTTACGTGCGGTGCTTCGGCTTCCATGCGCTTGAGAATCTGCGATACTTCTTCGGGACGCAGCGGCGTGGGCTGGTTGCCCATTCCCACAAAACCGGTAACGCCCGGCGTATTGCGGACCACGTACCAGGATTCCTCGGAAAGCAGCATGTACACCAGCACATAGCCGGGGAAGACGTGCCGTTCCACCGAGCGGCGCTTTCCATCCCGCACCTCAATTTCCTCCTGGGTCGGGATCACAACGTCAAAGATCTGATCCTTCATTCCCATGGATTCGATGCGCTGCTCCAGGTTGTGACGCACCTTGTTCTCGTAACCGGAATAGCAGTGAATTACGTACCAGGCAGCCTGGTTGTTGGGTTCCGGAGCGCCCTCTTCGGATTCGTAAGACGATGCTGGGGTGGGCGCGCTGGCACCGGAACGACGGGTGGTGCCCCCCGATTTTCGGCGGGGCTTCGGTTTCGGCGTTATTTCTTCCTGATCATCAAGCTCAAAATTATCCTGCGCGTCCATACCTTACCTCAATTGCCTTGCCTGGTCTAAAGTGAGACAAGCAAAGCCAATAATTCAGAAAAGATGAAGTCCATCAAACCCAGGAACAGGCTCATGACAGCCATGACAATCAAAACAACCTTGGTCAATGCCCAGGCTTGCTTGGTGGTGGGCCAGGTGACCTTGCGGAGTTCACCAATGGTTTCCTGCCACCACTGCTTGATTTTGTTGGGCTTGCCAGACTTTTCGGATTTGACCGGTTTTTTGGCTTTGTCTGCCTCTTTGGACTTGGCGACCGGCTTTACCTGGGGCTTGCTGACAGGCTGTTCCACTTTTTTCGGTTGGATCTCATTTTTTGTTGCCACGCGTCACTCCTTTTTATGGCTAAAACGCCGCCTTTGTGGCGGCGTCGCCCGGGTTCCGAGGCAGGCCAGGCAGGAGTTGAACCCACAACCCCCGGTTTTGGAGACCGGTGCTCTGCCAATTGAGCTACTGGCCTGTACGGGTGAGTCCGGCGTTCGCTCACCCATCAAGAAAGCTACTTCGTCTCCCGATGTGCCGTGTGTTTGCGGCACCGCGGGCAATACTTATTAATCTGCATGCGACCAGGATCGTTGCGGCGGTTCTTTTCAGTGGTGTAGTTGCGTTCCTTGCATTCTTCGCAAGCCAGCGTGATCACCGGTCGGATATCTTTCTTCTTTGATGCCATTTCTTTACCTGCAATTCGCTTTCATTACCTTCCCGCCTCCCTCTCCCGGATTTGCACCGGGAGAGGGAAGGGGAATTTTCTGAAAATTACTCAACAATCGCGGTGATCACACCGGCGCCCACAGTCAGACCACCTTCGCGGATTGCGAAGTTCTGTCCCTGTTCCAACGCCACCGG
>JAGVUS010000190.1 GCA_019136175.1 Chloroflexota bacterium
CGCTGTCATTAACCGCACCGCCCCCAGCAGTGCATTGCGCGCCGAGGGTGATACAGTCTGCTTGATCCAACTCTCGCTGGGTAGGCTGGGTGGTTTCAGTAGATACATATCCTCCATGTCCTCAAACATAGAGTTACGCTCTGCGTGTCGGCTCTCCAGGTCATCAGCGTGCTGCTTGGCTTGGTCAAATGTAATCATAGTTTCATCTCCATCCAGGGGTTAGCCTGTTTCTTTTCCTGGCGGGGGCTGCCCTCCCGCAAGCTGGTCAGGGCATACCGTAGGGCGTCTACGGCATGATCTTCCTGGGTTGTGTCAATGTCCTCCGGGTGGCGTTTGTCATACGCCATTGCCGGTAATGTTCTAATCAGGTTGCTGCATGTCTCGAATACCAACAAGCCCGGCTTACCATCTGGTAAATCTTCAAGCAAGCGGTCTATCTTGCGCTTGCCATTCAGCCTGTTGTTGTCCGCCTGGGTCAGCTGCACACCGGCTGCCAGGTACTGGTCGGCTGTGCTAGTCACGTTGTCCAGGGTTGATCTCGCCCACATGGATGGATCAGCATAGCTCGTGCTAATCCGTTCATCCTGGGGGGTCAGGTCTGCTATCATCCTGGCTTGCTGCCGGTCAGTCAATTCCTTTCCGTACAACTCACGGTACACCACCACCCGCCCATTATCCGGGTTGCGCGCAATCCAAAGGCAACAAAACGGGCTGGCATATCCCCAATCTATACCCCTGAATCTCAACCAATGCATTGGTATCTCAAAGGGCTTTATGATATGTCGTTCAGTCCGCCAGGATTTGAAAGCCTGCCCGCTGAATACATACCAATCGCCTTCCAACCATGCGCGCCGTAGGTCAGGCGGCAGGGTTTTCAAGTCCTGCCAATAGCTGTCGTCCAGGTGGGGGTTGTCCGTTGGTAGGCTCTGCACAAAACAGAACTCATCCGCCAGGGGTTGCAGCTCCGGTGGGTAGTCTCTCTCAATCCATAGCTGGCGTACCCATAGATTACCCGGACCATCCGGGTTGCTGGCTGCAATAAACTGCGGGCGCCGGACGCCCGCCCAGCGCAACGATCCCCGCAGCGTGTGAAAAACTGCCGGGTCTGCTATCTGGGTCAATTCATCAATGAGGATAAATGCAAACTCGCTCGACTTGTATTTGCTGGGGTCGTCCAGGTTGCGCAGCTGTAACACGCCCCCGCCGTATTCCTCTGCAACATGGAAAGCCAAACCAAATTGCTGGCTGTCCCGTAAATCCCCCAACCATTTGGGGAACTCCATTTCAATCTTGCTTACCTGTCTATCCCTCAACTCTGGATAGGTTGAACAAAACAAGGCGCCCACCACACCACGCCGCCCGGCAGCGGCATGATCCATCAGTAATCCGATACCTCCCCACCGTAGGAACCGGGATTTACCTCCACCTCTGGCGCCACCATATAATAAAAATCGGTGGCTCGCCAGCTGCGCCCACGCTTCCGCCTGCCTGGGGGTAAAGCCCAGTACGTTGATTGTTTCTAGTCGGTCACCGATGGCATGTTCCATATAAGTAAAGGCTTCTCCGTATTGATCTCGTGTCGCTGCGGTGGCGGACCAATAAGATAATCCGCCAGGAATTTGCGCGCCGAGGGATCGCCTTTTTTCGCTTGGTCCACTGCCCGGTGAACAACGAGCCTCCAATCATCTTCGGTCACTGCGTCTTTTAGCAGGTCAAGGAAGTCTTGTTCGGTTGCCCTGGGCTTTCGCCCGGCTGGGTTTCCGCTCTTTCCTTTCACAAACCTGCCCCTCTCGTCTCTCGTCATCCTGTTGCGCTCCTGCTATCAGGTGTAAGTAGATTGCCTGCCGTTTGCACTCCATCAACATGGCTGCCTGGGGTACTGCATCTTCCGGCAGGTCCAACACCAGGCGGATACCGCCATCCACCAACGTTCTCACCTGGTTCACGCTTGCATCAAATTCCCTTGCTCATGTCAAATTGAACCGTCATTTCCACACCAACAAACCTGACCTGCCCCTTGCGAAAGTCCAGGACAATCTTGCCATAGCCGTTGTTCTGCTCGTTGATCTGCCGGATGTACCTTGCAATCACTTCCAAGTGATTGTCACTCAACAAATTTTGTGGCATCTGCTGTGGTTGTGGTGGCATCGTCACTCCATTTCCTCAACGGTAATTCATCATCCTGGGTTAGATACAACATCAGCCGCATTTTGACGATTTCCTGCCTCAATACCTTGTTTTCAACCTTCAACAACCTGATTTTCTTTTTCTTCATCATCGCCTGCCTATCTCCATGATCGCATCCTCCGGGCTGCGCACCACACACACGCGCCCCGACCATTGGTCGTGCCAATCCTGCTGCCCTGGGCGCAGGTCCTCACCTGGCTG
>JAGVUS010000020.1 GCA_019136175.1 Chloroflexota bacterium
CTGTGATGAAAGCCACCCTGTTCAGCCCATTTGCCCGCATGGTGCCAGCAAACACAGCATTGAACACTACCTGGATTTATTCCATGCGAATTATGGATTGGAATATATTGTCCTGCGGTATCCCAATGTGTATGGTCCCCGGCAAAATCCCAATGGTACAGGCGGCGTCGTCGCCATCTTTACCGGGCACATGCTTCGCAATCAACCAGTGACCATTTTTGGGGATGGCAAGCAGGAACGCGATTTTGTTTACGTGCATGATTGTGCAGAAGCCAATCTTCTGGCATTGGACAGTCGAAAACCCACCGCGATCTACAATCTTGGGACCGGGCATGGGACCAGCATCAACGACATCTTTAATTGCCTGAAGGAATTCATCGGGTATCGAGGCGGTCCCATCCACGGACCAGCAAAAGTAGGTGAAATTCGGCGAATTTATCTCAATGCTGAGCGCGCCCGTCGGGAATTGGGGTGGGGTTGCCAAACAAGCCTGGAACAAGGTTTGCAACAAACTGTCATGTATTTTAAGGAATGCGAGTTCGCATGATCGTGATTCAAACTCCTTTACGGGTCAGTCTTTTTGGTGGTGGAACGGATTTTAAATCCTTCTATCTCTCTGAGGGTGGATGTGTATTGACCACCGCCATCAATAAATATGTGTTTGTCACCATCAAACAACGATTCGACGAAAAACTGCGGGTGGGATATACCCGTACAGAAATTGTGGATACGGTCACGGACATCCAACATGAATTGATCCGGGAAGCCTTTCGTACAACAGGAATTACAGAAGCGATTGAAATTACTACCATGGGAGATATCCCTGCCGGGTCCGGGTTGGGATCCTCGAGTGCAGTAACGGTGGGAGCACTCCACGCAATGCACACCTATCTCAACCATCTCGTGACAGCCGAGCAGCTGGCACAGGAAGCCTGTGAAATCGAAATTGAAACCCTGCACAAACCAATCGGTATCCAGGACCAATACATTGCAGCCTATGGCGGAATCCGTTTTATTGAATTTAACTCCACAGGGCAAGTAAATTGTGAGCGGGTTGCCATCAGCCCCAAACTGGCAAGCCGGTTGGATGAAAACCTGTTATTGTTCTTTACCGGGGTCACCCGCTCTGCCAGCACAATTTTGGGTGAACAACAGAACAATATCCAAAACCGATTGCCAGTCCTGCGCAAGTTACGAGAAATGGCTGTCATCGCCCGCCAGGAACTTCAACGCGGAAACCTCGATGCGATTGGTTTATTGTTGGATGAAAGCTGGGAGTTCAAAAAACAACTTGCCAGCGGAATCAGCAATTCATCCATCGATGAGGTCTATCACCGTGCAAAAAAGGCAGGAGCGCTGGGTGGAAAAATTACCGGAGCCGGAGGGGGAGGATTCTTATTGTTGTATCGGAGCCGGAGGGGGAGGATTCTTATTGTTGTATTGCCCTCTGCAATACCGGGACAGCGTCCGGGTAGCCCTTTCAGATCTCCGGGAGCTTCCGTTTGAGTTGGAACCCAACGGCAGTTCCGTTATTTTGAATCATCGCCATTAATAGAAAAGGATTTATTGAAAAGAGGTAAGCATGAACACAACAGACCAATATTTGAGTGAATTTCACAAAGTATTAAATCTGCTGCCCCTGTCCACAATTGAGGAGTTGATTGCCTGGCTGCATGATGCCCGCCTGAATGGAAACCAGGTTTTCATCATGGGCAACGGCGGCAGCGCAGCAACCGCCTCCCATTTTGTGTGCGATCTGGCAAAATCCACCCGGCGGCAAGGCTGGCCCAACTTTCGCGTGATAGGGCTAACCGACAATGTTGCCATTATGACCGCCTACGCCAACGACGAGGGCTATGAGAATATCTTTGCTAACCAGCTTGCCAATTTTGTCCGCCCGCAGGATATCGTCATCGCCATCTCTGGCAGCGGCAATTCCAGAAACGTGCTGCGTGCCATCGAGATGGCAAGGAGTTGCGGAGCAAGAACGGTCGCCCTGACAGGATTCAATGGCGGGATGCTTGGCAGAATGGTTCATCTCAACATTCACATCCCCTGCAACCGGATGGAAATTGTGGAAGACCTTCACCTGATGATTGAACACATGGTATCTTCCGCCCTGCGGCAGCTTACCGAGACCGGTAAAATCCAAGTGGACGCAGGGGCTCCAGCAGAAACCTCCCTTGCAGACCAGCTTTTTGCCAGCTTCACCGGTAAAGATTTACCTCCCCTGTCCACGGAAAATTCGCGCGAACTGCTTGCCAACTTATCCATTGAACTTGCCCAGCAAGTCAACCTGCATGAGTTGCTGGTGCGGGCAATGCAGATTACTCTCACCATGGTACAGGCTGCCAGCGGCACCATTATTGTCCTGGATGAAGCTGGCGAAGTGGTGGATGGAGCACTGGCGCTGTATGGGCAGGTTGTGGATCATCCCATTCAACGACTGGTGGAGATTTATCACGAAGGGTTGGCGGGCTGGGTGGCTCAACACCGGGAAGCCGTGCTCATCCCCAATACGAGGGATGACCCGCGCTGGCTGCAGCGGGATTATGAATATAAATCGATTGACTCCCGCTCTGCCATCAGTGTTCCATTGATGACCCAGGACCGCGTGGTGGGTGTGGCTACCCTGGTCCATCCCAAGCCGGGGCATTTCCGCATGGAAGATATGGCTTTTCTTGCAGCCATAACGCAGATGATCTCCTATTCCTTTAAAACCCGCGGGATGGTTACACCCCAGGACCCCTCATAAATCCGGCAGAAAGCTTGGAGGAAAATGATCAACGGCTTCGGCAAGCGTCTCAAATACCAGGAAAGGTGGGAGAGTCCTTGCTTCGGGCAGGGTGTGTTGTTTCGCTCCGCGCCCGGTGCGTACCAGGATTCTCACTCCCACACCTGCCGCATGAGCCGCTTCCAGGTCTGTCAGGGCATCACCGATGCAAATCGATTGTGCCAGGTCCAATCGATGCACCTTGGCTGCCTGCAGAAACAATCCGGGCTTGGGCTTGCGACACAGACAGTTATCCTGCGGAGTATGTGGGCACATAAACGTATCATCCACTCGCCCGCCTGCAGCATCAATCTCTTTCAGAATTCGTTCATGGATCAGCAAGGCAGCTTCCATCGATATCATCCCCCTGCCCACCGCCGATTGGTTGGTAACAAGAATCACCTTGATTTGCGCTTGGGAAAGAACCGCCAATGCCCGCAGCGCACCCTCAATAAATTCAACATCTTCCCATCGGCGGACATAATCCGCCCTGTTTTCAATGATGACCCCATCCCGGTCGAGGAATAATGCCCGATTCATACAGCCATTATAACCCACCTCCCCAACAGAACTCCGGCTTAAAGGTCTATATCCAAAGGCAGGCAGCCAACCCGGCGCGCTACTGGCTGGAGCAGACTCTGTTTTTTCTGGCGGGATGGGTACCCACAGCAATTGGAATCGGTTTACGGGCTGTTCTTTACCGCATGATCCTCAAGATGGATGGGATTGCTGCAATTGAAAAAAATGTCCGCCTGCGGTATGCCAGCAATATCCACCTGGGAAAAGGCGCATACCTGGATGAAAGTGTTTATCTTCATGCCTGCCCCCGCGGGATTGAAATTGGCGACAATACATTCATCATGCACGGCGCCGTCCTGCATGTCTACAATTTTCGCGGCATGCCCCAATCCGGCATCAGGATTGGCAGGAACAGCCTGATTGGAGAATATTCCATTATCCGCGGACAGGGCGGTGTTACTATCGGAGACCGGGTGTACACCTCTCCTTTTACACAGATTCTTGCCGTCAACCATGTGGTGGATGATCCGGATGTGCCCTTTACTGCACAAGGGATCACTGCAGAAGGGATTGTAGTGGAGGATGATGTCTGGCTTGGTGCTGGATGCATCCTGACGGATGGAGTTCACGTGGGAAAAGGGGCGGTGGTTGCTGCGGGTGCAGTGGTCACGAAAGATGTTCCGCCCCATACCATTGTTGGTGGCATTCCAGCCCATCCCATTAAAACGATTGAAAAAGGACAACCTGTTCCTGCCGACCGTAAGGTCTATTTTTGATCAGAATCGAGGAAGCCAATGACCACACTCAGTATTGTCATCCCTGCATATAACGAGGAAACCGGGATAGCCGAGATCATGAACCGGGTTCTTTCCGTGCGGGAAGCGCTGAAATCCGCCGGTGTTGAAGGGTTTGAATTACTCGTAGTGAATGATGGCTCACGCGACCAGACCCGCAAAGTGGCGGAAGAAATCGCCCAGCAATCACCAGATGTACGGGTGATCAATCACCCCGTCAACCGGGGATATGGAGCAGCATTAAAAACCGGCTTTGCCCAGGCGCGCGGTGATTTGATTGGATTTCTGGATGCTGACGGAACCTATCCACCCGAGCATTTTCCACAGCTTTGCCAGGCAGCCATGGCGGGTGCCGACCTCGTAATTGGATCGCGCATGGCTGGAGCAGAAAGCAAAATGCCGGCAGTCCGGCGGATTGGAAACTGGCTGTTTGCAACCCTGCTCAGTATTCTGGGCTGGCAGCGGGTCACCGATTCCGCCAGTGGAATGCGCGTTTTTAAACGATCCTCGTTGGAAAAGCTGTATCCTCTGCCTGACGGTTTAAACCTGACCCCCGTAATGAGTACCCGGGCAATCCACGAAGGATTAAAGGTGGTGGAAGTGCCCATTCCGTATTCAGAACGTGTGGGGCGCTCGAAACTCAGCGCGCTTCGGGATGGAACCATCTTCCTTCAATCCATGGTCTGGACGGTCATGGCATACAACCCCGTGCGCATCCTCGGCATGATCGGATTGGGGGGAGTTGCTGTTGCGTTGCTGGTCGGGCTGGGTCTGGTCATCGCCCGACTGAGCGGCATTACAACCCTGGGTCCTTGGGGTGTGATGGCGGTCTTTTTCGGAATGGTCAGTGGGGTGACAGGCGTCGGTATTTTTGCCTTTGGAGCAACCTTTAACTACCTGGTCTCCCTGTTTTATGAACAACCCATCCGCCAGGGTGTTTTTGGAAAACCGGTCTTTAAAAAACCCCTGGAGCGCAATTTTGGATGGATGGGTGCCATTGCACTGATCCTTGGCATAGTGATCGCCATCATCAGCCTGGTCATTGGCATCGGCACCGATGATATTCTGCGAATGTGGTTCTACCTATTGGGAAGCGCCCTGCTGATTCTTACCGGGGCACAAATGGTGATCTACTGGCTGCTTATGCGTGTCCTGGCTGAACTCAGCCAGCGCGAAACCCGCGCCCAACAGGACCTCGAAATTCATTAAAGGTATTCTGGAAAGGTTGATAATGAGCGATTTACCTGAAAATAAACGTCCGGTTAACTTGGGTACCTCCCGCCTGGCTCCGGTGCGCATGGCTAAATATCCCTCGGCGGATGAAGCAGTTCGCCAGGGAATCGAACAGTTACGGCAATCACCAGACAAGGTGGATATCCTGCTGGTGAACCCGCCCGCCCCGGACCGTGGCATCTGGATTCGGTCACAGCACCGGGTTGGACGGCGCTCCCGTGAAAACATGGTCTGGCCGCAGGTATCCCTGGCACAAATGGCTGCCCTGCTGCATCCTACCTACACACTGAAAATCATTGATGCCATTGCAGAGAGAATGACCTGGACACAGTTTGAGGAATTGCTGGACCGCTATCAGCCGTCCTACTACCTCACCCAGGTGACAGCACCCACCCTGGAAAATGATATGTATGGTGCCTTCCTTGCCAGGGCGCGTGGCGCAAAAACCATTGCTTTTGGGACACACGTAACCCCCATCCCTGTGGAAACCCTGCGGGCATATCCGGCACTGGATTTTGCACTGGTCGGTGAACCGGATCTGACGATCCGGGACTTGTTGGATCACATGGAAAACCGCCTGGAGGACCGTCCGCCCGAAATCCGCGATCTGTATGCCAGGGAGATGGGGTACCAGCCCGGCATCCGGGATGGCAAGGTGGATTTTTCCTGCATTCGCGGATTAGCCTGGCGGCAAGGTGACGAAATCCACGTGAATGCACCCAGGCCTTTTATTGATATGGACGCGCTGCCCATTCCCATGCACCACTTGCTGCCGTTAAAAACCTACCGCATGCCCATGATGAAAGGTCCTTTCACCTTTATTGTCACCAGCCGGGGTTGTACGGCAGGCTGCATTTACTGTATCAAACATGTATCCTACCAGTACAGTGTCCGCCTGCGCTCTCCCGAAAAAATCATGGAAGAATTGTGGGTGCTAAAAAAGCTGGGCATCAATAACATTCATATGTATGCAGACCTGTTTACTGCCAGCCGTGACCAGGTGATGGAACTTTGCCGGATGATGATTGAGCAAAACATCCAGATTAATTGGACCTGCAACAGCCGCGTGGATTATGTGGATGAGGAAATGCTCCAGCAAATGCGGAAAGCCGGCTGCTGGTTCATCTCCTGGGGATTGGAAAGTGCCAGTGCCGAAATCCTCAAGCGGGCTCGCAAAGGAACAAACCCCGATCGGGCGCGCCAGTCACTTACCTGGTCACGCCAGGCGGGGATCAAAAATTGGGGATATTTCATCATCGGTCTGCCAGGGGAGACCGAGGAAACCATCCAGCAAACCATCGCCTTCGCCAAATCCCTCCCCCTGGATATTGCCCTTTTCCATATTGCCGCACCCTACCCCGGCACACCCTTTTTCTTTGAGGTTGTGGAGCAGGGATGGTTCCGCAAAGGAACCCGCTGGGAACAGGTGGATATGGACAAGGAAACTGTCCTGGATTATCCCGGCTTACCACGGGAACGCCTGATGTACTGGCAAAAACGCGCCTTCCGGGAGTGGGCATTCCGCCCCGGTCCCATGTTGACCTATCTCAAGATGTTATTTTCCGACTGGTCCACATTCCGATCTGCATTGAGCGTTGGATTGCAGCATCTATCATGGCAAACCGAAAAATCACCCAAATAATCTCATCACCAACCAGGAGATGATCAATGACAGAAATGATTAGAGAAGAAGTTCGGAAATTTATCTCGGAGACAATTCTTTTCAGCACCGAGGGTTACCCGTATCCAGATGATGCCTCTTTCCTCGAAAACGGCATCGTTGATTCAATGAACGTCATGGAATTGGTCATGTTTGTCGAGAATCATTTTGGCATCAAGGTGGATGACAGTGAGATCATCCCCGACCACTTTGATTCGGTGCAGCAAATTACAGCATTTGTTCACGGAAAGCAAAATCACTCCTAGCGGAAGGCGTATCATGCTGGTACAGGAATTCCTGGAACAAAGCGCAGAACAGCAGCCCGGCAAAACATGCCTGGTTTGCGGAGATATCCGGTTGACCTATGCAGATGTGGAGGCGCATGCCAACCGTCTGGCAAATGCACTGATGGATCATGGATTTGCGCGCGGGGACCGGGCAGTTTTGTTCCTGCCGAACTCAGTGGAGCTTGTCTTTGCCATTTTTGCAGTGCTCAAAGCGGGCGGCGTTTTTATTGTGATCCATCCTTCCACCAAACAGGAAAAACTGGCTTACATCCTGAAAAACAGTGCGGCAACCGCTCTGTTCGCAGACGCATCCCAGAACCAACGCTGTCAATCCCTGCTGGACTCCATCCCCGCGCTCACCATTGCCATCCTTACCAATCAACCGCGTGGCGGGTCTTCCACACTGCCAACCATTCCTCAATGGCTCTCCTCCTATTCCGACCACCGTCCCCGGCATCAAAATATTGATCTGGACCTTGCCTGCCTGGTGTACACATCTGGCAGTACTGGAGAACCAAAGGGAGTGATGAGCGATCACAGCAATGTGGATTTTGCCACATCATCCATCATCCAGTACCTGGAGAACAGCCCCGATGATGTCATCATCAATACCCTGCCATTATCTTTTGATTATGGGTTATACCAGCTACTGATGAGCTTCAAATTTGGCGGCAGGCTGATCCTGGAAAAGGGATTTGCCTTCCCTGCCGCCATCCTCAATCGGATCGGACTGGAACAGGTGACAGGCTTTCCGGGAGTTCCCACCATCTACTCGATGCTCCTGCAAATGGACCTGAGCCGGTTCAATCTCTCCAGCCTGCGGTACCTGACGAATACCGCCGCTGCTCTGCCAACATCTCATATTCAAGCCATCCGCTCGGCATTTCCCGCTGTTCGGTTGTATTCCATGTATGGTCTCACCGAAACCAAGCGAACCCTTTACCTACCCCCGGAAGAACTGGATGAGCGCCCCGGTTCGGTGGGAATCCCCATCCCGGGAACTGAAGCGTGGCTGGAAGATGAGGAGGGAAACCATCTACCCGCTGGTGAAACTGGCGAACTGGTTGTGCGCGGCAGACACGTGATGCGCGGGTACTGGAAAGACCCGCAGTTGTCCGCCCTCCGGTTCCGTCCAGGCGCAATTCCGGGGGAACGGCTATGTTATACAGGCGATCTTTTCCGCCAGGATACTGAAGGATTCTTTTACTTTGTTGCCAGGAAGGATGACATCATCAAATGCCGGGGAGAAAAAGTTGCCCCGCGGGAGATTGAAAATGTGATTTACCAGCTTTCAGGCGTTCGGGAAGCAGCCGTCATAGGCGTCCCCGATCCCCTGTTAGGACAAGCCATCAAGGCTTTTGTCACCGTGGATGATCCGGCGCTGACTGAAAGTGACTTGATGCGGCACTGCCGGAGCAACCTTGAGGATCTGCTTGTTCCCCAACAGGTCGTCATCGTTCCAGAGCTTCCCAAAACCGAGTCGGGCAAGATTAACAAAAAGGTGCTATCTTAGAATGTGACCAGACCAACATGTGTGGAATAACCGGAGTAATCAATCTTAAAGAGCCAAAGCCCATCCCGGAAGGGATGGTGATGGAAATGCTCGCGTTGATTCAACACCGGGGACCGGATGAATTTGGAATCTACCTGGATGACCATGCAGGTCTTGGCAGCGCCCGCCTCAGCATCATCGACCTCAGCGGTGGGCAGCAACCCATTTCCAACGAAGATGGCACCCTGTGGATCGTCTTCAATGGAGAAATATTTAATTATCTTGAACTTCGTCCCGTTCTGGAACAGCGGGGGCACCGCTTTTCCACCCACAGCGATACAGAAGTCATTCTGCATCTTTATGAAGAATATGGAGCGGATTGCCTGAGATACCTGAACGGTCAATTTGCCATTGCCATCTGGGATCGTGGACATAAAAAAGCTTTCTTCGCACGGGACCGTCTTGGCATCCGTCCCTTTTTTTATACCATCCAAAACCAAACCCTATATTTTGGATCCGAGATCAAAAGCCTCCTGGCTCCCCCGGGGGTGACCGCTCAAATCAGCCCGACTTCGCTGGCACAGGTGCTGACCTATTGGAGTGTCCAGACACCCGGCACAATTTTTGAAGGTATATATGAGTTGCCGCCTGCCCATTGGATGATTGTGGATAACGGAGAAATCACCATTCAAAGATACTGGCAAATGGATTTTTCCACAGAATCCAACAGACAATCTGACATCGATTGGCAGGAGGAGTTTGAAGACCTGTTAATCAATGCCACCCTCATCCGCCTGCGGGCGGATGTCCCAGTCGGAGCCTATCTCAGCGGCGGACTGGATTCCTCGACGACCACTGCATTAATCAGGAAACACGTCCAGACCCGGCTGGAGACATACTCAATTGCCTTCTCTGATCCCCTGTTTGATGAAAGCCCATATCAAAGAAAAATGGCGGAGCATTTGGGCACTCAGCATCATATTGTGTACTGCACCCATGCCGACATCGGCAGAACCCTGCCCCAGGTCATCTGGCATACAGAAACACCCATCCTGCGCACCGCACCGGTACCCATGTTCATGCTTTCCCGCCTTGTGCATACAGACGGATTCAAGGTGGTTGTCACTGGTGAAGGTGCAGACGAATTCCTGGCGGGTTATGATATTTTCAAGGAAATGATGGTTCGCCGGTTTTGGGCAAGGGACCCACAATCCACCCTGCGCCCCATGCTTCTTAAAAAACTATATCCGGATATTTCCCGGTTAAATCAATCCGGCTGGGCATACCTGAATGCTTTCTTTCGCAAAGGTCTATCCCAAACAGAGGATCCCTGGTATTCCCACCAGATCCGCTGGAGCAACACCAGCCGCCTTGCCCGCTTCCTGGTTCATCCTCCCGCAGGCTTCACCCCCCATCCATCTCCGGAAATCCTTCCGGAAGATTTTTCCACTTGGGATCCACTGGGGCAGGCACAATACCTGGAAATCACCACTTTTTTATCCCCCTATCTCCTCAGTTCCCAGGGAGATCGTGTGGCAATGGCAAATTCCGTCGAAGGACGTTTTCCATTCCTGGATTACCGCCTGGTGGAATTTTGCAATCGCCTGCCCCCCCATCTCAAGCTGTATGGCTTGCTCGAGAAATACCTGCTGCGGAGAGTTGCCGCCCCCCTGCTGCCGCCGGAAATCTGGCGGCGGGTCAAAAGACCATACCGCGCCCCGATTCAAAAAAGCTTCTTCCAACCCTCCCCACCCGATTACGTCCGGGAACTACTGTCGCCAAGCGTTATTCAACAATCCGGTCTGTTCCATCCCGGCATGGTGGCACAACTGGTCCGTAAAGCGGAAAGTAGTGCGGAGCTGAGCGAAGTTGAAGAAATGGGGTTGGTGGGTATTCTATCGACCCAGCTGGTGCATACTCTTTTTGTGCAATCATTTCGCCGCCACAATGCCGCCATCGCCTCAGATCGTCCCCTGAAGCGAATTATCAATCAGAAGGAAGGCAACCATGAATAACCTCACGCCCTTTGATGGTCACATACTTGATCTTAATGTGGAACAGGAGGTTAACCGAATTACCGACTTCCTGCGAGAGTCCATTCTGCAAACGCTGCATCGCCGCGGCGCAATTGTTGGCATCAGCGGCGGAATCGATTCATCGGTTGTCCTTGCGCTTTGTGTACGGGCATTGGGTCCCCAACGCGTGGTAGGCATCCTGATGCCCGAGCGGGAATCATCCCCCGATAGTGCCATCCTGGCGCAAAAACTGGCAGATCAATTTGGCATTGCAACTGTAGTGCCATCCTGGCGCAAAAACTGGCAGATCAATTTGGCATTGCAACTGTTCTGGAAGATATTACGGGCGCCCTGGATGGATCAGGGTGCTACCAAAGGCGCGATGAAGCAGTCCGGAGGATCTTCCCTGCATATGGTCCGGAGTGGAAATTAAAAATTACGCTTCCCGGAAGCCTGCTGGACCAGGAGACCTTGAACGTCTTTCGTCTTACAGTTGTCACACCAGACGGAGAGGAGATGACCCAACGGCTGCCCGTACAGGAATTTTTACAGATCGTTGCAGCATCCAATTTTAAGCAGCGCACCCGCATGGCAATGTTGTATTATCATGCCGAACTGCGCAGCTTCGCTGTTGTGGGCACCCCCAATAAAAACGAACATGATCTTGGATTCTTTGTGAAATATGGCGATGGCGGATTGGATGTCAGCCCGATTGTGCACCTTTTCAAAAGCCAGGTCTATCAACTGG
>JAGVUS010000071.1 GCA_019136175.1 Chloroflexota bacterium
TTTGATGAAACCACCCTGCTGAAAGCAATGGTTAAATATGGGCTTGCCGTTTGGGATGTTGTCTGGATGTACCGTCATCTGCAATTCTCCGCTGGCTCCCGTCCATTTGAGTTGGAAGTATCTGTTGATGAAACCGACCAACCAACTTCACACGCGGAACATATCTATATTGCCAGTGAGCTTAAACGGCTGGGCGTGCAATGGGTCAGCCTGGCTCCGCGTTATGTGGGCAGGTTTGAAAAGGGAGTGGACTATCTCGGCGACCCGGCAGAATTTGAAAAGGACATTGCTGGTCATGCCGCCATTGCGAGGGGATTGGGTCCATATAAACTCAGCCTGCATTCCGGTTCAGACAAGTTCAGTATCTATCCAGCTGCCATGCGGCAGACAAAAGGGCTGGTGCACCTGAAAACTGCAGGCACATCGTACCTGGAAGCACTGCGTACCATTGCCGCACTGAATCCCAGCTTATTCCGGGATATCTACCTGTTTGCGTGTGAGCATTATGAAATCGATCGCGCAAGTTATCACGTTTCCGCACAACTGGAATGCGCCCCCATGCCGGAGAATGAGATGGATTTACCCGATTTACTGGAGCAATTCGATGCCCGGGAAATCCTGCATGTCACATTCGGTTCCGTTTTAAAAGAACGCACCCCTGGCGGAAATTTCCTGTTTTATGACCGCATCATGGCAATTCTCACCTCCCGCCCCGATGCGTATGCAGCCAACCTGGAGCGGCATTTTATCCGCCACCTTGAACCATTTTTATCCTGATCCATTGGTCGTTCCCATTCCGTATAAATTCATCCAAAATCATGTCAACCTTTTCCAACACTTAAAGGAGGCATCCGCACAAACACCCAAGTAACAAAAAATCAAATGAATGCACACGTGTGCAATTTTTCAAAAACAAGGAGAATTTAAGATGGATACAATGAAGGCATTGGTTATGAAAGATGTGGGGCGCGTTGAAATGGAACAGCTCCCCATCCCGCATGTAAAAGACCCGGATGACGTCCTGCTGCGCATCAATGCGGTTGGCATCTGTGGCAGTGACATCAAAATCATCGAGGGGAAACACCATTACCGCCCCAACACGGTCCTTGGACATGAATTCTGCGGTGAGGTGGTGGAAGTTGGCTCCCACGTTCACCACGTCAAGCTTGGTGATCGGGTTGCCGTGGACAATAACATCCGCTGCGGATTCTGTGATTTCTGCCGCATGGGTCTCACCAGCCAATGCGTGGATATCAAGACCAGCGCACTGGGCGTCATGCGCAACGGCGGGTATGCAGAATACTGCCTGGTACCGGAAAAACAATGCTTTGTACTGCCAGACGAAATTGACGATGTCCTTGGCACCCAGGTGGAAACCCTGGCAACCGTCGTTAACGGCATGAATACCCTGCAGATGCTGCCCTACGATTATGTGATGGTCATCGGCTTTGGTCCCATCGGTTACCTGTTTGCCCAATTTGCAAAAAATATCGCCGCAAAAGTCGCCGTTACGGAAATTGATCCGTACCGGATTGAGATTGCCAGGCAGTGCGGATTAACTGTCTGGAACCCCAACGAAGTTGATGTTGTACAAAAAATCACTGAATTCACCTATGGTCGCAAGGCGGATATCGTTATTGAAGCCACGGGAAATGGTTTCGAGCAGGCATTAAAGTGTGTCACCCCCGGCGGAAAGGTACTGCCCTTTGGCATGGATTCCAGCATTACTGCAACAGTTATTCCCAACGAAATCACCCGCTGGGCAACCAAAATCCTGGGACTGTACCTGGGGCAAAATACGATGGTGCCCTCCATCCGCATCTTCCGGGAAAACCGCTTGAACATGGAACCATTCTTCACAAAAGTAATCCCGCTTGATGATGTGATGAAGCCGTAACTCATACCGCTGTTTATTCATCCCTTTTCAGGTGAAAGGGAGGAGGTTTTTCATATGAATCGAAAAGTGAATATTGCCGTCATTGGTACAGGGCGGATGGGCAGCGTTCATGTTGCCAACCTGGTGCGCCACATACCCCAGGCAAATCTGGCAGCCATTTGCGATATCCGCCTGGAAGTGGCGCAGGCAGTGGCACAGGACTTGGGAATCTCCCGCGTGGAGCAGAATTACCACGAGCTGCTGGCGGACCCCTCCATCGAGGCGGTTCTGATTGCGACCAGTACGAATACACACGCCCGCATCATCCAGGATGCAGCAGCAGCTGGCAAACACATTTTTTGTGAAAAACCTCTTGCGCTCGAGCTGGAGGATGTTGATCAGGCTTTGGCAGCCGTGGAAAATGCACACGTCAAGTTGCAGGTGGGATTCAACCGCCGGTTTGATAAAAGCTTTCAAAAGGTCCATGAAATTGTTGAATCCGGTCAGATTGGAAACCCCTGCATCCTGCGAATCACCAACCGGGATCCGGAATTACCCGCCATGGAGTTCCTGCGCGTTTCGGGAGGCATGTTCCTGGATATGTCGATCCATGATTTTGACATGGCAAGGTTCCAGGTTGGTGAAGTAGAGGAAGTATACGCGATTGGGAACGTGCTGATCGAACCCGGCTTGAATGATTTTGGTGACCTGGATACTACCATTATCACCCTTAAATTCGCCAATGGCGCCATCGGTGCCATTGACAACAGCCGCCAGGCTGTCTATGGATACGACCAACGGCTTGAGGTATTCTGCACGGAAGGCACCGCACAGGCGGACAACGAAACAGAAACTACCATCCGCAAGGGCAACCGGGATGGATTCCTGGCTGCCAAACTGCCCTACTTTTTCATGCAGCGCTATGCTCCCTGCTACATTGAGGAAGTCCGGACGTTTATTGAATGTGTTCGTGATGACCGCCCCACACCAGTGACAGGCAGGGATGGTCGCATGGCAGTGGTGATCGGGCATGCGGCATGGAAATCCTTCCACGAGCAGCGTCCCGTGAAAATTACCGAATTTGATGCTTGATAAATTGTTTCAACAAACTCAGAAAAATCGATTGGAGAACACAATGACAGATCAACAAATCCCTGAAGGATATCTTCCCTCCAACCAGCCCGATCTTTTCTTTGAAGACAATGCGGTTGGTCGTTTGAAGAAACAGGTCTGGGATGCCAGCGATGAAGAGATCGATGCCATCCTGGCAGAGTATGGCATTCCCTCCCCTGTTGAATGGGGCAAACCAGGATCCTATATCCAGACAACCACCCGCTGGCAGGTGGAAGAAAACCGGAAAAAGAACGACATCGTCTTTATCCCGGTGGGCTGCACTGAATTACATGGTCAGCATCTTCCAAGCGCAGCAGATACGCTCTACGTCAGTGCCATTTGCGAAGGTGTCCGCCGGTACACAGCAAAGCGCGGAGCACCCGTCAACCTGGCGCTGCCCCCGTTGAATTACGGCGGACACCCCTATCATCATATGGGCATGCCCGGCACCGTGATCGTGCGCGAGCACGTTGTCCGCGAAATGATGATTGATGTCATGCTGGGTCTGTGGAATGACGGCTTCCGGAAGCAGTTAATTGTCAACAACCATGGGCAATTGTGGATGCTGGAATCCGCTGTACAGGAATTCCAAAAGCGCTACCAGCTGCCGGGCATCTTCCGGGTGATTGACTGGCACCGCGG
>JAGVUS010000308.1 GCA_019136175.1 Chloroflexota bacterium
AGGGGATCCTTGAGGATGTCAAACCCGCCAATCCGCGCCGTGCCTGCCGTTGGCTCCAGCACACCCGTCAGCATGGAAATGACGGTGGTCTTTCCAGCGCCGTTGGGACCCAGCAAGCCGAACACCTCGCCCTCTGCAACGGTGAACGAAATCTCGCGCACGGCAGCGCGCTCTCCAAAATTCTTGGACAGATTCTCCACTTCCAGGATATTTGCCATGAGTCAATCTCCTTCTTGATGGGGATGGGTGGTTTTATTCCCTGCAGCGCTTAGCCGGGCAGGTTTAGCATGTCTTAAGGAAAGGGAAATCCGGTTTGATTATAGAAAGATTGGAGGTGTATTACAAGTGACTGGCAGGGACGGGTTTGCGCCATGGCAATGACAATCCTGTCATTGCAAGCGGTCACGCAGTGACCCGCAAAGCAATTCCCTGTTTTTGCAGGGGCGCAGTCCTTCCCATCCTCTCCTGCCACCGGCAGGATGATCTTTTAATACCCGTCGTCCTCCGGCGGTGCAGTGGGACCGTAATCCAGCACCTCCCGCACGTTGGTGTTGCCCTGCGGCGGGCTGACAATCCCGCGCTCCTCCAGGGCATCAATCAGGCGGGCGGCGCGGCTGTAGCCCACCCCCAGCCGCCGTTGCAGCATGGTGATGGAAGCCCGCCCTTCCCGCCGCACCAGGTCCATCGCCTCGTTCAGCAGACGGTCTTCCGGCTGGCTGGAGCCGTTGTTGATGTCATCCCACAGCGGGGTCTGGTGGAGCGGCACCCCGGCGGGCAAGCTGTCCACCGGACCGCCAGCGGGAACCTCGGCGGACCGGGCAGCCTGTGAGGCAATCACCCGCCAGGTATCCACCAGCCGTTGGATTTCGGAATCGGAAACGTACACACCCTGCAGGCGCACCGGGGCGGGTGCATCGGGGGACTGGAAGAGCATGTCGCCGCGCCCCAGCAGGCGCTCGGCTCCCGGGGCATCCAGGATGACGCGACTGTCCACCATGGAAGCGACGGCAAAGGCAATCCGTGCCGGGAAGTTGGCTTTAATCAAGCCAGTCACCACGTCCACCGAGGGGCGCTGGGTGGCAATGATCAGGTGGATGCCCGTGGCGCGTGCCAGCTGTGCCAGCCGGGTGATGCTGCGCTCGGTTTCCTCCGGTGCAATCATCATCAGGTCCGCCAGTTCGTCAATCACCATCACGGTTGCGGGTGCCTTCCTGCGAGAACTTGTGATAGCGGGCATCCATTTCGCGCTGCATCCACTGCAGGGCGCCAGCCACCCGTTCCGGTTCCACCAGCACCGGCGCCAGCAGGTGCGGCACGCCGTTGTAGCCGGTCAACTCCACCCGCTTGGGGTCCACCAGCACAAGGCGCAGGTCCGCCGGGGAGTTGGAGAGCAGCAGGCACGAGAGGATGCTGTTGACACAGACCGACTTGCCCGAGCCGGTCGTCCCGGCGATGAGCAGGTGGGGCATGGCGGTCAGGTCCGCCGAGACGGGCTTGCCGGAGACATTTTTGCCCAGCGCCAGGCGCAGCGGCGAGCGAATCCGCTGGAAGGATTCACTTTCCATCACCTCCCGCAGCGCCACCCGGCTGATTTCAGTGTTGGGCACTTCAATGCCCACGTAATTGCGCCCGGGCACCGGGGCTTCAATCCGGATGCTGGATGCCGCCAGCGCCAGCTTGAGGTCGTCCTGCAGCGAAGCAATCTTGCCCACCCGCACGCGGGTGCGCCCGTTGCGGGTTTCAATGAAGTCGGGTTCCACGCCAAACTGGGTGACCGTGGGACCGCGGTGGATTTCCACAACCCGCGCCGGTGCGCCAAAGGCAGCCAGGGTTTCCTCGATCAGCCGGGCGCGTTCCTGCTCCAGGTGTGTCTGGGCGGTGGCGGGCGTGGGCGGGTCGAGAATCTGTTCCACGGTGGGAATTTGCCAGCTGGGATCTTTGGCAGATGCCAGCGTGGCAGGTTCCGCCGGGGCGGCAGGCTCGCGGGCAGGGATGCGCGCCCGCGCCGTGCGGGAGGATTTCTCCGGCAGCGGTTTCAGGTCGCCGGGCAGTTCGTGGGGGGAATCATCATCATTAAGCGGCATCAGCGGCGGCTGGGCGGAGGAACGCCGTGCGCCTTCGCGAGCCTCCCGATTCCGCAGGTTCCGCCAGCCCGTGCGCAGCTTGCGTGCCAGGTCGGGCAGGGAAAGGTCAAAGAGCAGGATGAGTGCAACCAGCAGCCAGGCAACCAGCAGGATGACCGCCCCGGCTTTGCCGGTGGTGCCGGTGAAAAGCCATTCAAAGATGCCGCCCAGGTAGCCGCCGCCCTTGCCCGCCTTTGCCAGCTCCCAGCCGCCGCCCGCAAGCAGGTGCATCCAGCTCAAAATATTCAGGTAGAGCAGCACCACGCCGCCCAGCCGTTCGGCGGAAAGCGTTGGGAACTGGTCCATCCGCCGCAGCACCAGCCACAAGCCCAGTGCCAGCAGCGCCAGCGGCAGGACAAACATGCCCCAGCCAGCCGCCTGCGAGAGGAATTTCACCCACCAGCCCATCACCGTCCCCTGTTCGGTGGACAGCAGGCTGAGCGTGGTCACCAGCCCCAGCAATGCCAGCAGGATGCCCAGGATATCGAGCTTGCGTTCTGCAGAGATGGAGCCAATTGCAGAGCGGATGGATGGCTGGGGGGATTTGCGGGAGCGTGACGGGGTGCGGGCGGGGGTGCGCGTGGAGCGAACCGGCGTCTTTTTGGCTGCCGTGGTGCTGCGTCCGGGCGCGGCGCGCTTATGATCGGAACGATTGCGGGAAGTTTTGGAGGTGGTGCGAAGGGTTTTTGGCACGTTTGCCTCGAAAAAACAGAGAGAAAAGCTGTTCTAATTATAGCACAGGGGCGGGCTCGGCGCGCATGCGCAGCAACCCATCCCCGCCAGGCTCCACCGGCTGGTAAAAATCAAACCGGTTCGCCTGCATGCACAGTTCCAGGTCACGCGGCATGTTTTCCTCCGTCCGCCGGGAAAAGTCCCTGCCCGCCGAGGATTGCTGCACCCGCGCCAGGAAGGGCGCCGGGTCGGTGGATGGGTCCGCCAGCAGGGCGATGATGTAATCGGCGGGCGCAAACAAAGCTGGCAGCCAGCAGGGTCTGCGCTCCGGCGGAGCGAGCCAGCCCCTGGGTTCCGGCGCTGGTGCGCTGAATCAACGTCCTGCCGCGCAGGTCGGGCTGCTGCACATCCCAGGGTGAATTGCCCAGGTCAAATTCCGGGATGCGCCTGCCGTCCAGTTCGCCCATCACCAGGGCAGACGGGAACCGCTCGCGGCGCAGGTCCAGCGCTTCCTGCACGCCCGCCACCGGGATGACCTGGCGCGCCCCGGCGGCAAAGGCATAGGCGGAGGTGCTGAAGGCGCGCAGGACGTCAATCACCACCACCGTGCCATCGTGGGGAGTGCAGGTTTCCAGGGTGCGCTTGAGGAATCGGGTCATGCGGGTGCCATCCTTGCCATTCGATTTGTGTGAAGTGGGATGATTGTATCAGCAAATCCGCCGCCGCCCCGCGCCGGGAACCGGCTGCTTCCGGCGGTGTTATAATCCCTTTACCCATGCAAAAACGACGATGGATTTCCGGCGCGCTCCTGCTGGCGGCAGTCTTTGCACTTCTCGCCGCCTGCAGCCGCCTGCCGGACGCTGAAACGCTGACCCCGGCACCTGCCGCCTCGCCCACCGCCACGCACAGCGCCACTCCGCAGCCTGCCGCCACCAGCACGCCCACGCCCATCTCCGCCGGGCAGGTCTGGGAGGGCTTTCCCGGACCGCTGCTCACCCCCGTCACCCCCATCCCTCCGCCGCTGACCGGGTTGGAAATCTCCGATGAGGTGCAGGTCATCGCCCTGCTGGGGATGGACCGCACTTCCCCCTTTGGCGGGCGGACAGATTCGATCTCGCTGGTGATTTTGCACCCGCGCCTGGCGCGCGCCAGCCTGGTCTCCATCCCGCCAGACCTGTTTGGCTACCTGCCCGGTTACACCATGCAGCGGCTCAATATCGCCTATTCGCTGGGGGATTTTCGCAGCCTGGCTGCCGCGCTGGAATATAACCTGGGATTGAAACCCACCCGCTTCGTGCTGATCTACGAGGATGTGATGGCGGCGTTCCTCAATGACCTGGGCGGATTGGAACTGACCATCCTGGAGGCGGTTCCGGCAAACGTCTGCAAGGGGATTGGCGCCGGGAGGCGCGTTTTGACCGGTGAGCAGGTGGTCTGTTACCTGCGGTGGCGGGAGGGGGGGGATGAAACCGCCCGGGCACTACGCCAGCAGGCGGTGCTGCAGCAGCTTCTCACCCGGCTGGCATCCGGCGGTACGCTGGCACGGCTGCCGGAGTTCCACCGCACCTACCGGAGCATGATTCAAACCAATTACTCGCTGGAGGAACTGCTCGCGCTGATTCCGATGGCAGCCCGCCTGGCGGACGTGGAGCGGATTGCCTGGTTTCAGCTCCGCCCCGGCGAGGAGTTGAGCACCTGGACAATGGAGGGACCCCTTCCGGCGGATGTTTTCCTGCCCCGGCGGGATGCCCTGCGGGCGCGCCTGCAGGATGCGCTCAATTTTGTGCTGACGCCCCAGCCCTTCTCGGACCTGGTAATTACCTACGAGTTCCAGCTGACGCTCTCGCCCACGCCCACCGATACGGGCACGCCCACCATGACGCCCACCATCACCGAAACACCCACGCCCACGCTGACCTTCACGCCGGGTCCAACCAGCACCATCACCCCCACGCCAACGGTATCCCCCACACTCACCCCCACGCCGTGAGGAT
>JAGVUS010000033.1 GCA_019136175.1 Chloroflexota bacterium
AAGTGTCTCTTTCTCCAATACATACCTGTACTTAATTACAGAACCATCTGGAACCGGTACTCGCAATTGATACCGGTTCGTATCCACCCATTGCATTTCATATCGTGCAATATTAAAAGACAATCCTGTAATCTCATCCAATATATCCAGATATATTTTTTGAAACCCCTCCGTTTCCGGTACAGTTACCCAAAAATCCGCTTCAACAAGGGGCAAATATGGAACCGTAACTGGATTGGGTGCAGTAGGGGTTTTTATTTCTGGAGGAATGGTTGGTGAAATTGTACAGGCACTGATTGATGTAAGGAGGAAAAAAGCCAGGAACAAATGAATCGTCTTTTTCTGCATAAAACCCCTACCCGGTGGATATCAAAATGGATGAAATTAACTTCCAGATAAGTGGAGAAAATATTGACGAATTTCAAGCTGCCGTTCTGCAAGGGATCCCAGCACACCATTAACAAACCGGGGGGTACTATCGGAGCCGTAATATTTTGCCAGCTCAATCGCCTCGTTGATTGCGACCTTTAATGGTGTGCAGCCTTCCACCGCAAATTCCCAAAGAGCAATTCGAATGATATTGCGGTCAATTACGGCAACCTGGTCAAGCGGCCATTCGGGGGCATGTTGGGCAATGATCTGATCCAGGTGTTCTCGAATGGGAAGAATACCAACAACAATATTCCTTACAAACTCCTGTAATACCGGTGTAAAATCAGCTTCTTCCAGGTTGCGTGTCAGAACATCCCCGGGCATATGGGATGTCAGGTCGCACTCGTAGAGAACCTGCAACGCGATGCAGCGTGCCTTTGTTCTTGATTTCATGGATCAGGATTTGGACTCGGAATAATCGATATCTTCAACGTGGATGTTGACTCTTCCAACTTCCATCCCCACCGTCTCGGAAATTGCACGAGTCACCTGGGATTGAATGGCTCTTGCCACATCCCGAACATTAAAGTCGCGCTGAATAACCACATAAACATCAACGTTAACAAGATTACCAATGACTTCAATCCGAACCCCTTCCCGCTCCGGATTACGGAAAATTGGACCGACATCCACGGGCAAGATTGCCAGCCGGCTCACACCCTCAATCCCCAAAGCGGTTAGTCGGGCAATGGACACCAATACCTCAGGTGCGATGGTGGTTTTTCCAGTTGAATATTTGGTTTCAGTCATGGCGTGCTCCTTTTCAAGTTTATTATAACCGGATTTATGATTCAACCAGAACCGGCATGGTATTGGTAGCTTTCGGCAGGATGGCAATCCTTGGATTCTCCCCCCGTTTATGCAGAGCCGACTGGATTGCCTGATCAAGGGTGGGGGCATAATTCAGCAGTAATAATCGGACATCTTTTGGATCCATTGCTGAAACAACCAGTATATCCATTTTCAAAGCCCGCATGGCAATTTGAACAGCTTTATGTGGACCAATTTCAAATCCTTGGTTTTTAAATTTTTCCAATACTTCCTGATGGCTATGAAGATCATACATGAACCTTTCATATCGATCACTGCCAATTCCTTCAGGACAAGCAGCTACGAGGATCAAGGTTCCGCCATCCCTTGTTATGAGTGAGGCGTGGGTGATTGCTTTCTGCGCCTGGTAAAAATTGATATCTTTCGGATGCCCTCCGGGTGAGGCAATGACAATATCATACTGGTCGGCAATTAGGGTCTGGCAATTTTTAATGACACTTTCCATTCCGGCGCGCATCACCCCAACAGGAGAACCAGAAAAAGAACGAACGATTTGCTTTGAATTATTTAATACAACATTCACGGCATAATGGATATCCATCATTTGCCCAATTTCTTCCACATCCTGACGTGTCTCATTACGATGGTATTCTCCTGGTATTGAACACGGATGCAATAACCAGGAATGATTTTTCGTAATGGTCTCTCTGCCCGCCAGACCAATTGCTGCTGATTTCACACCCCCGGAAAAACCCATGAAATGATGTGGTTCAATATTTCCACAAACAATTCGTAAATCAGCCTGCATGAATATTTTGTTTGCATGAACAGGCGTACCTCTCAAGGTTGTCCCCAAATACACAAGGTTTGACGTGTCATCGGCATCATGGGAGAGGATTTGATAGCGGTTGATAATTTCGGCTGGAAGAAGACCGGATATCTCAACCTGTGTATGTGGTTGATGGGTACCTGTTGCAATCAATAATACGATATCATCAGGATGTATTCCAATCGTTTCAAGTTTTCTCAGGATCGGTGGCAGCAATTGATGATGCGGAACGGGACGGGTTTTATCATTAATGGCAATTGCCACCCGTTTTGCATGATGGAATTTTTCAAGTACCAGCCCGTCCACAGGATGGGCTAAAGAATATTCCACTTCACCAATCGGGTCTGATGCTGCAGGTACATCAATAGGCATGATGACATCCGCCCCCAAAGCAACAGGGAGTTCAAATTGAAGGAAACCTTTCCCATAAGGGACAGAATATTTCGACATTAAAATCCTTAACTCCGATAATCAATGTTAATCAATTATAATCATGGATACCATTATTATAGGGAGTAATCATGACTCATCGTTCAGTCGTGTATGAATTGGTAATTGATCTGTCAGATAACAAATATGGGGTGGCATGCCCAATTGACCAATCGCTTATCGGTCCAGTCCAGTACGGCTGGGATCGGTTTCAAAAAGACCCCAATTCCATGACTTTTGGCGGCGGCTTGCTTGCAGGATCACCATTACCAGGGACCCGGCGGATGATTTTTTGTGGCTATTCTCCCCAATGGGAGGGGTTTTACGTATCCGCGTTGGGGGGAGCCATGTACGTATTTCATCGGGTAGGCGTCAATTATGTCTGGATACGAGGTCAGGCGGAAACAGATTGTGTCATCATTATTAACCATAAAAATGGTGAATACGATATCCAATTTGATCCAGTTGACACGGATTCCCTGTGGAAAGGTTACACGGACGAAAATCAACAAACCTGGATTGGTTATTACGCTTTACAACATGCTCTCTACGAAAAATATCGCAGCCTTTTTTCGGGAGACTGGTTTCGAATCTTATCCACAGGTCCGGCTTCCCGATACACAAAGGAAGGTGCAATTGGATCCAATGCCATTCGGAATGGATCCGTCTCTGACATTGATGATTGGGCGGGAAGGGGAGGGCTTGGATCGCGCCTTCTCCAATATCACCATGTTGCAGCAGTTGTCTTTGGCGGAGATTGGGAAGATCCAGCATTGAAAGAAGCCAAAGAACTTGACGAATATTTTCTTGCCCATTTTGGGAAACGCGCTATTGCTGCTGATCTGGCATTATCTCAAAAATACCGATATGTCCCTGAATTTGAAACCGGGGGCACCTTTGGGGTTAACATGCATACAGCAGACGACCGCTTGTTCAGCTTTAATTACCAGTCAGTTCTGGAATCAGACGACCGACGGCTGGAACAACACACCAATTTTATCCTTGCTCATTATCTCAAACAGTTTAATCAAGAAACCATCCAAACCAAAAGCTTCCTCCATTGTGGAGAACCTTGCGCAATTGTATGCAAGAAATACCGGGCAGAATATAAAAAGGATTATGAACCATACCAGGCATTGGGTCCCAATTGCGGAATCTTTGATCAACGCGCAGCGGAAAAATTGAACAAGTGGGTGGATTCGATGGGTTGGGACGCCATCCAGGCTGGCGGAACCATCAGCTGGATGATGGAAATCATATTCAGAGGGTTGATTGACCCTGTATCGTTCGGATTGTCCAACATGCCGCCGCGTTTTCTCTTTTCTTCAACCCCTGGTGATATGGATATCATCGAAGATTCAGCGTATCATGCCGATTACGCCATTGCAATTGGGGAAATGATTCTCTTTTCTCCCCAAGGGGAACCATTCAGGCAAGGAATGCGATCAGCTGCAAAGTGGTTGGATTCGACCTATGGCATCAACTCCATGGATTATGCAGTTTATACTGCCCATGGAGTAACCGGTTGCATGGTTCCCAACCAGTATTGGGTTCCAGGCATGTTTTCTCCAATGCCCATCATGGGGAAATATTTTTCCTATTATGGAAACGATTTTTTACCCCCATACCAGTTGGGTAGAAAAAATGTGGAACGGTTTGTCTATGAACTGTATTCGGAAAACAGCGGTTCATGCAGATTTCATCGAAAATGGGTTGAAGATATTATTGATGATATTATCCTGTCCCATTTTGATTTGTCATTTAACTATTGGCAGGTAAATTTTGATTTAGCCCGCTCGATTCATAACGCACAATCCTCCAGCTCTCATCCATGGGAAGGTAATAGAATTATTGCCATCATTCAACGATACCTCGAAAAGTGGAAACAAGATGGGCTGGAGGATAGTCAATTGAATGCCTGGATCGAGAAGTTCCAAGAAAACCCACAACAGGCAGCCATTGAGTACTGGAATGATTTGATGCAGGGAATGATGGATGCCTTCCAAGAAGGTTTTGACGAACCTGTCCACGAGGAACACGGTCATCTAAAATAATTTCTCATTTTATATTAATATAATTTCAGAATGCCATGCCCAGCGCAGATGAATGACGGATTTAATGCCATTTGGGCTTGAAACGATTTGTCAGACAACTCGATATCCCATGTATTCATCCCGCGGGAAGGGCAGGGGGCTCGGTTTTTCAGCCAGATCGAATCACCAGCAAATAATATCCGATGTTTCGGTAAATAAAAAGAAATGTGATCAGGCGTATGCCCTGGAGTTGATAGAACTTTCAGTCCTTCCAGGATGGGGAGTGTCAAACCCGGTTCCAGAACGGTATCCACGTTGGTCGGGTCTGCCCGGAATAGTCCATCGGTCAATGGTAATAGATGTTTGAAAATTCCTTTTGGTTTTAATTCCCGGGAGGAGGAGCCAGCAATCATGGCTTCAGCTTCCAAGCGGCTGGCTGCAATCCTGCATCCGGTGGATTTTATGAGACCATTCGCTGCGCCATAATGATCACCATCTGCATGTGTTATAAAAGTTTGTTTCAATGCAGAGGGATGATGCCCAATTGCGTATATGGAACGGATTATTTTGGCAGCATTTCCCCGTAAACCTGTATCGATCAGAAATAGGGTATGACCATCAACGATCAGGTACTGGTTTGTAAAAAAGGTGGATATGCAATGTACATTCTCTGTGATTATCATGGCATCACCTGTTTATCAAATGATGAATGCTTGATTATTACAATGTATTTTACAGGAAAATGGTTATTGACAAAGGAGCAGGGGTATTGTATACTATTTATGCTTTCGATAAGTTATATTATCATAAACATAAACAAACTGAAATAAGAGTGAAAAATGGGCGATTTATCCATCAAAAACACGATTGATTTATATCTGGAATTGTTACAAACTTCCAGGAGTCCACATACTGCATTAACTTACCAACATGCATTGAATTATTTCTTGAATGTATTGCAAATTCATCATATTGACACTGAACACACCCCCCCCACCAGTCTTAACGAAGAAATGATTGGTTATCTGGCTGCTGCCCTGAAGGATCTCTCCCCCGCAACTGAACAATTATACTTAACAGCCGTTGCAGGCTTTTATGAATTCCTGGTGGCAGAAAATCTGGCAAACATCAATCTTACCCGCATGCGGAAAATCATCCAGCACCGCTCCAGGCGCCCTGGCGTTCGATTACCACAATTCCCCATCCAGGCAATCGACAAGATGATTAATTATATGATTAATAATATTAATATACCATTAGATAATGTTTTAGAATCTTTAAGACTGCACAGGGATCGGGCATTTCTCCTTGTGTTAGCTGATACAGGGATGCGTGTCCACGAAGCCTGCAATCTTCGCAGGGGTGATATTGATTGGGATGAGGGACGTGCAATTATTATTGGAAAGGGTGACCGGCAGGCTGTTATTCGCTTCTCGCAGAGGAGCCTGCTTGCTCTACGAGGCTACTTAAACCATAGAGCCAAACTGGACGGGGCATCCGGACGCCCCCTGCGCTCCCTGCCGGTTTTCGCCCGTCACGATAAAGGCGCTGGTAAAAAGGTCAAACCCATCACAACCACAACGGGAAGGAATATTGTATCTTTCTGGGTGGAGAAAATATTGGGACCGGAAGAGGTCGGCAACATTACACCGCACTCCTTCCGGCATTATTTCGTCACCCGTGTTTTACAGAAATCGGGAAATTTAAAACTAGCCCAGGAACTGGCACGGCACCGAAGTATTTCAGTCACCCAAAGGTATGCACACTTGTCGGACAGCGAACTCGACCAGGGGTACCACGATGTGTTCGAAGGCTCAAACAGGCTAAGTGACCCGGACTAATCCGCTTCCTCCAATGCCAGTTTTGCTTTCTTAAATTGCTTGCCCCGTTCTTCCGTATCCAGAATCCTTTTACGAATACGAAAATTGGTCGGGGTCACTTCCAGCAGTTCATCCTCTCCAAGATACTCTATCGCTTCGTCAAGGCTCATTTGCCTTGGGGGTGTCAGGCGGATTTCAATATCCTTATTTGACGAGCGCATATTCGTCAGGTGTTTCTTTTTACATACATTGACAACAAGATCCTCCGGGCGCTGTGTTTCACCAACAACCATCCCCTCATAAACATCCACGCCTGGTCCAAGGAATAGTGCGGCTCTTTCTTCAGCATTCTTTAAGCCATAGGTGGAGGTTACACCTGTTTCCCATGCAACCACCGAGCTGCTCGTCCTGGATTGGATCGGTCCAACATGGGGCAAATACCCATGAAAAATGGTGTTCATCACTCCCATTCCCCGGGTTGCAGTAAGGAACTGATAGCGAAAACCAAGCAGCCCGCGGGTTGGCACAAGGTATGTCAGGTGTACACTTCCATCCGGATTGTTCTCCATATTGAGCATCCTGCCCCTTCGGCCACCCAACATTTCCACCACCGTTCCGACCGTATCTGCGCTGGTTTCAATGTGAACTTCTTCAAATGGTTCCAGTAAATCCCCATTGGGACCAACTTTAAGGATCGCCTCTGGTTTGGATACTTCAAATTCGTAGCCTTCCCGGCGCATTGTTTCTATTAAAATAGCAAGATGCAATTCCCCCCGCCCGGAAACGAGAAATGTATCTGCCGCCTCTGTTTCTGCTACACGCAGCGCAACATTATTACGCACCTCATCCATCAGCCGTTCCCGTAATTTTCGGGAAGTACCCCACCGCCCTTCTTTCCCCGAAAACGGAGAAGTATTTACGCCAAAGGTCATCCGGACGGTGGGTTCCTCCACCCGGATGGGAGGTAACGCAATCGGCTGTTCAGGATCCGCAAGGGTTTCTCCAATGGAAATCCCTTCCAGCCCGGCAATGGCGATAATATCACCGGCTTCTGCATGATCCACTTCAACCTTATCCAAACCCTGGTATACATACAGGTATCTGGCTTTTTCTGGCAATATTTCACCGTCAATTGTGATTCGGGCAAGCAGCTGGTTGCTGTCAATTTTTCCCGCAAATATCCTTCCAACCGCAGTAACACCCCGGTAATCATCATAACCCAGGTTGGTGACAAGCATCTGAAATGGTGCATCCAAATCCACAACGGGTGAAGGAATGGACCTGAGAATTGCTCTGAATAATGGCTGCAAATCCTCTTCCAAATCAGGAGAAATGCCGGCTTTTCCAAGGATGCCATTAGCATAAATGATGGGGAAGTCTGCCTGTTCATCCGATGCCCCAAGTTCAATAAAAAGATCAAAGGTTTCATTTAAAACCCGTTCGGGTTCAGCGTCCCGGCGATCCATTTTATTAATGACAACCACAGCTTTTCTGCCCAACTCCAACGCTTTTTTTAATACAAAACGGGTTTGAGGCATGGGACCTTCTGCAGCATCCACCAGAAGCAGAACCCCATCAACCATGTTCATCACTCTTTCCACCTCACCCCCAAAATCAGCATGACCTGGCGTATCCACAATGTTGATTTTGACCATTGTACCAGTGTCCGGGTCGGGTACAATCACAGCGGTATTTTTAGCAAGGATTGTAATCCCGCGCTCCCGCTCCAGGTCATTTGAATCCATCACCCGTTCCATCACCTGCTGGTTTTCCCGAAATACTCTTGCCTGTCTCAATAAACCATCAACAAGAGTTGTTTTACCATGATCAACATGCGCTACAATTGCTATGTTTCGCAAATCTTTTCGATTTGTAATCATTGTCTTCAACCTTTCCAATCCAGTAAGAAAACCTGCTAATCATACCCGACAGAGCAATTTTTGAACAGAGATGAATTATTGAAACCAGAGAGGACTCATGGCAGAGAAAATCGGACTTGTACTCAGCGGAGGCGGAGCCAGGGGACTGGCTCATATCGGCGTTTTGAAAGTTCTCGAAAGAGAAAATATCCCGGTTCATGTGCTTGCCGGCACAAGCATGGGTGGATTGGTTGCCTCAGCTTATGCTTGCGGTTTTTCTGCCGAAGATTTGGAACAACACGCTCTTTATGTCTGCCAGAGCAGGCAATTAATAAAGCTGATGGATGTCTCGGCTGCCCGGCGCGGTTTGCTTGAAGGAAACCGGGTCAAAGCCCACCTGGCTGAATGGCTTGGAGAAAATCGCTCATTTGAAGATCTGGCGTATCCCCTTTCGCTCAATGCGGTGGATTTAAATACCGGTAAAGAGGTGGTATTTACCAGTGGTCCCTTGCTGCCGGCTTTATTTGCCACCATTGCTTTTCCGGGTGTATTTGCACCAATCCAGTTCAACAACCGAATTCTTGTGGATGGTGGGGTACTGGATAACCTCCCACTGGCAAATGCCAAAAGCCTGGGTGCAGATAAAATCATTGCGGTGGATGTCCAGGTGGATCCAACCAGGGGTAATCGCCCACAATCCTTTCCCCTTCCCCTGCAACTCCCCCGCCCCCTGTTACCACCGGAATTCATCTTGGACTTTTACTGGTCCCTCCTCATCATGCTTCAAGACCGCACCCAAAGACAAGTCCAGGCTGTACAACCTGAGGTGCTGATTCAACCGGAATTACCGGTCGATTTTGATATGTTTTTAAGCTTTCCAAAAGTAAAACAAATTATTGAATATGGAGAACAAGCTGCAATGGATGCCCTGCCCCGTATCAGGGAATTGATAACCCGTTCATCATCTGGAAATCCCATGCCGAAGCAGCAATAAATAGATCCCAAGAATGATCAAAACAATCGATCCGGTATTACCAATAAATCCCAGCGCATTATCCGGATTTCCCCCGATATACAATCCCCACCCTGTCATTGCCAGGATACCGGCGGGGATTAAAGGCCACCATGTGAACTTATCAGTAATCACCCGGCTGAAAACTGTGATTAATCCCCATCCAATTGCCAGGATCACCAGCATGGATCCTGTTTTTGCCAGAGCAGAGATGGCACCGGAGGTCCCCCACGCCTGGTAAATTGCCGGTCCGGTTGTCACCAAAAGGCTCCCTGGAATAATAAAACCAATCCACCGGCGATATAGTCCGATGGCAAGGAACACCAAACCAAGGGTTGTAGCAGTATAAAGAACAAAATCCAATAAACGAAGCGTAGTATACAGAAAGGTAAAACCTATCGATGCCAGGATGGCAGCTGGGATGATCGGCCAAAGCAATACTTGACGGTTAATGGT
>JAGVUS010000227.1 GCA_019136175.1 Chloroflexota bacterium
ATCAGCGACGGGCGCATTTACCGGGGCATGGGGGATGCCCACCCCGAAATTGGGCACCAATCGGTGGATTTTCGGTGTTCCAACCCTGCCGGTGTGCAATGCGAATGCGGCGTTTCCAACTGCCTGGAAGCACTTGTCTCCGGCAACGGCATCCGCCGGATTTACGGCAAGCCTGCCGAACAATTATCGCCAGCGGAATGGGATGAAGTGGCATACAACCTGGGGCAGGGCTTGCGCAATGCCGCGGCGCTTTATGCCCCGGACCTGATCAGGCTGGGCGGCGGCGTGGCAGTGGGGGGTGGAGAGCAATTTATTCAACGGGCTGCCGATGTGATGCGAGCCCACCTGCGGATTGTACCGCCACCTGCCGTGGAATTAAGCCGGTTGGGATATGATACTGCCTTGCTGGGAGCCGTGACGATTGCCATTCATGGGCTGGAGGAATAACCTCCCACCAAAAGGAGAAACCATCCGCATCATTCCCGCGTACAGGATTTCTCCGGTATACTCAATGGAGATTCCCCGCGCGGAGACGGAAATGACCCCGGATTTTAATGGTTACCTTTCCCCTTTTGGCTGGCGATACGGCAGTACCGAGATGCGTTCCCTGTGGAGCGAACAGAACAAGCGCCGGGTCTGGCGGCAAATCTGGCTGGCGCTTGCCCGCGTGCAGGCAGATTACGGGTTGGTCACCCCCAGCCAGCTTGCCGACCTGGAAGCCCACGCTGCCCATGTGGATATTCCCCGGGCATTGGAAATTGAAGCAGAAATCCACCACGACCTGATGGCGGAACTGAAAACCTATGCCGAACAAGCACCGGCAGGCGGCGGCGTGCTGCACCTGGGTGCCACTTCCATGGATATTGAGGATAATGCGGATGCCCTGCGGCTGCGCGAAGCCCTGGCACTAGTCATTGTCCGCCTGCAAACCCTGCTGGCAATGCTGGCAGACCAGATTGACCTGTACGCCGACCTGCCCGTGATGGCATTCACCCACTTGCAGCCTGCCGAGCCCACCACGCTGGGTTACCGGCTGGCAGTCTACGCCCAGGACCTGCTGGAAAACTGGAAACAGCTCACCGCCATGCGGGGGGAGGTACGGGGCAAGGGGTTCAAAGGCGCAGTTGGCACCGGTGCCGCCTATGGCGACCTGATTGGGCTGGAAAACCTGGCATCCTTTGAGGAACAGATGAGCAGGGAATTGGATCTGCCCTTCCTTCCCATCACCACCCAGACATACACCCGCTGGCAGGAATATCACCTGCTCTGCGCGCTGGCAGGCATGGGCGGGTCGCTGTACAAACTGGCATTTGATCTGCGGATTTTACAATCGCCGCCCATCGGGGAACTGGGCGAACCGTTTGGCAGACGGCAGGTTGGCTCCTCTGCCATGCCCTTCAAGCGTAATCCCATCCAGGCGGAAAAGATGGACTCGCTCGCCCGGATGCTCTCGGTCATGCCGCAGGTGGCATGGGGCAATGCCGCCCATTCGCTGCTGGAACGGACGCTGGATGATTCCGCCAACCGCCGCAGCCTGCTGCCGGAAGCATTTCTTTCCGCCGATGAACTGCTGGTTACCGCCATCAAGTTGGTCAATGGCTGGACAATCCGCAAGGATGCCATCCAGCGCAACCTGGAGATCTACGCTCCCTTTGCTGCAACCGAGCGGGTGATGATGGCTGCCGCCCGGCGCGGCGCCGACCGGCAGGAGATGCATGAATTGTTACGGGAGCACGCCCTGGGAGCCTGGGCGGCGGTGCAGGCAGGAATGCCCAACGACCTGATTGCCCGCCTGCAGGCAGATGAAAACATCACCCGCCTGGTTCCGGCAGAGGAAATTGCAGCACTTGCCCGGGTGGATGGGTATGTTGGGAATGCCCCCCGGCGGGCAAGGGAACTGGCAGAAACCATCCGCGCTTCCCTGGACGGGATGGTGAGATTAAGCCCGTAAAGGACAACTTCAGGGGCGTATTTTCCTCTTTGATGCGCGGCATGCAGCCCAGCACTGAATCCACTGCCCGGCGCAGCAGTACGGCATAACGTTCCAGGTCAATGGTGCGCGGGTCGGGGCGGTCGGGCAGGTCCCAGGCGCACACGCCGGGGCGCCCGCGTGTGAATACAAAGCGGACA
>JAGVUS010000194.1 GCA_019136175.1 Chloroflexota bacterium
TTTCTGTTCTTTGGGCTGCCCCGGCTCTCACCTGTTCCGGGTTCGCTGCCAGCACCGCACGGACATACTCGTTTCCATCACAGCTTTTGCAGTCAAATTATGCCACAAAAATTCTCTTTCGACAACGGGGAAATTTTGCATTGTCCCAGAAATTTATTCCACAATGCCATAGAACAATGGCAGTGGCTCCACAGGATGGTCACTCCATTGGTGGGCCGCCAAAAGACGCTTCCGGGCTGCAACCATTTTTGAGAGGTCATTGGCGTGTATGGTGAACAGACCTTCACCTTTGCCGATATGATCACCCACTTTATGGTGGATCACGATCCCAACTGCATGATCAATGGGATCCTCCTTGCGCGCTCTGCCCGCCCCCAGCTCCACCGAAGTTTCTCCAACCTCCCGGGCATCAATACCCAGCAGGTACCCGCTTCGCTCTGCTGCAACGGTCTCAACAAGTGGAGCCTGCGGGAGCAGGGCAGGTTTGTCAACCACACTCACTTCACCGCCCTGGCTGGTGACAAGCCTGCGGAATTGCTGCCAGGCGATTCCATCCTGCAAGGTGGTTTCAGCCATCCTGCGAGCCTCATCAATATCAACAGCCTTCCTTCCAACCACCAGCAGATGACTGGCTACCACCAAACAATGCTCCCGGAAATCAGCCGGTCCTCCACCTTGCAGAGTATCAATCGCCTCGTTTACTTCCAGTGCATTTCCAACTGCATTTCCAAGGGGCTGGTTCATATCAGATAACAGGGCAACCACCTTGCGACCACTCAACCTGCCAATTGCCACCATGAGTTCCGCCAGTTGGCGTGCTTCCGGCAGGGTTTCCATGAAAGCCCCCGTCCCCACCTTGACGTCCAGCACAATTGCCTGAGCCCCAGCGGCAATTTTCTTGCTCATGATGGATGAGGCAATCAACGGAATCGATGGAACCGTCCCGGTTACATCCCGCAGTGCATACAATTTTCCATCAGCCGGAGCCAGGTCACCGGATTGTCCTGCCAGGACCAATCCCTCATCGCCCAGCTTTTGCAGAAACTCCTCACGGGTCAGGTTCACCCGAAAGCCAGGGATTGATTCCATTTTATCCAGGGTACCCCCACTAAATCCCAATCCCCGCCCGGACATTTTTCCCACCGGGAGTCCACAGGCAGCCACCAGCGGCTCGACCACCAACGTGGTTTTATCACCCACACCACCCGTGGAATGCTTGTCCACCGCCAAGGGGACAACTCCGGAGAGGTCCAGCATTTCGCCTGACCGAGCCATCGCCATTGTCAGATCGGTCGTTTCCCGCTCGGTCATCCCATTTAACAGGACTGCCATTGCCCAAGCTGCCGCCTGATAATCGGGTATGCTTCCCCGGGTAATCCCGTTGATAAAGAATTCAATTTCCTCCCGGGAAAGCTCCATGCCGTCCCGTTTTTTGATAATCACATCCACAGCTTTCATGCAGTTCTCCTTGTGTCTCTATTATATCCAAACCAACCTTCCAGAACAGGAATAAAAAAATCCCCGCTGAAGCTAAATCCTGCTTCAGCGAGGACAAGGAACGGTCAATTCCAGGTTAACTGGATTGGGTTTGTTTTAAAACAATCGTAACCTTCCGATTGGGCTCTTCCCCCGTGCTTTCGGTTGTGACCAATGGGTGGTTGCGGAGTTCCAGGTGGATGATTCGGCGTTCATTAGCGGGCATGGGCTCCAGTACCTGTCGGCGTCCTGTATTGATTGCCTGTTCCGCCATCTTCCGTGCCATCACCCGCAGTTGACGTTCCCGCCGACCCCGGCAGCCCTGGATATCAATCATCAACGGCACCCAGCGCCCGGCTTGTTTGGAGACAATCAGGCTGGTGATGTACTGGAGAGCATTCAAGGTTTCCGACCGTCGACCAATCAGAATGCTCAGGTCGTTGCCTTCCACCTCCACGAGAACAAGGGAACGATCCTTTTCATCTGCAGGAGGGACCAGCCGGACGGATACATTCGCCTGGACCTGCATTTTTTCAAGCAGCTCTGCAACAACCTCTCGGGCTGTCTCAGCCGTCTCCTCATCTGCTTCCCCTTGTGCCAACCCGGCAATATCCTCGCCAACCGGTTCCGCCCATTCATGGTGCGCAGGAGCCTCAACGACATCAGTCGTACCTTCCGATTGATCTTTGATAACCAACCGGATGCGTGCCTGCCTGCCGCCCAATCCTAAAAATCCCCGGCTGCCCTGGTCCAAAATTTCCACATCCACTGCATCTGCAGGCAAGCCAAGCTGGGCAAGACCTTTGGCAGTGGCTTCTTCCACAGTTGCTGCAATCACTTCCAAAACTGTTTTTTCCTGACTCATTTCTGCCTCGATCCTGGATTTATCTCTTCTTGATGGGTTTCTTCGGTGCGTTATATTTCTTTTGCTTCGAGGTGGCAGAACTTGAAGATCCCGACCCCGTCTTTGTCTGCGCAGGCAGTTTTTCCACTTCTGTTTTCTTTGCTGGTTCCGGTTTTGTACCGCTTCCAGATTTGTTATCCTTGGACGGCGTTGGTGGAGTGGCTTTCTGGAACGGATTCAAGTTTGACCAGTTGATTTTCCCCAACAGGGCATATTGCCCAATCCCAATCAGGTTGGATACAACAAAATACAACGCCAGACCAGATGCGAGCGTCCATGCCAGGTACCCCATGAAAATCGGCATGTACCAGTTCATCATTTTGCTCATCTGGGCTGCCTGATCGCCAGGGTTATTGGATGGCGGTGTGATCAACTTGGACTGCATATAGGTTGTGACCACAACAATGATCACCAGGATGGGAATGCCAAAGGATAACCCGGGAATGTACAACCGTTCCGGCTGTCCCAAATCCATCCAAAGGAACCGGCTGTTCAGCGGGATCAGGCTTTCCACCTTCAATAGTGCCGGGTAGATGTGCCGCACCAGCTTGAGCAATTCAATTGGAGTGCTTGCCATCGTTTGAATGATCGCCTGGTAGAGACCAATGATGATAGGGAACTGGATCAACGTAGGCAGGCAGGAAGCAAATGGGCTGATTTTTCGTTCCTTGTAAAACCGCATTTGCTCCGCAGCAAGTTTTTCCTTGTCATCTTTGTATTTCTTTTGAATTGCCTGCCACTCCGGGTCATTCTGCATTTGCTGCATCGCCTGGGAACCCTTGATCTGTTTTGCCATCAAGGGATGGGTGACCAGGCGAATTAACAAAGTGAACAGGATGATGGCAATCCCAAAGTTTTGCCCAACCAGGTTGTATATGAAGAGCAACACATTAATAAAAGGGGTGATAATAATCGCATCCCACATGGTATTTCCTGCCTTTACTTGGCTGGTGTAAACGACCAGCTCTCATTTCCGTTGAGATCGAAGGAGACGACCAGCCTGTCTCCCTGGGTAACACCCACCAACAGACGGTCACCTGCCAGCACGGGTCCACTGTATAGTGTTCCATTCACCGAACGGGTCCACAACCTGTCGCCGGAATAACTGATGGCTACCAGCTCCCCGTTTTCCAAGCCGTAGATCAAAGCATCGTCCAACACAGCTGGAACACCCAATGCCGCCGTCCCGGCTTCACCCCCAATGGATTGGGTCCACTGGATGGAACCATCAGCCGTCTTTACAGAATAAACCTTTCCGGAAGTATCTGCAAAATACATGGAACCATTCCTGACAACCGGCTGGCTCCAAACCAGGTTTTCCACGGATTGCCTCCACAGAATTTCACCGGTATTCCGGACGGCAAGAACCTCCCGGGCAAGTGTTGCCAAATAAAGGATGCCTTCCTCGCTTAATGTCGGTGTAAAAATGATGGCTGCACCCATATCGGTTTTCCACTGCTCCTGCCCGGTCGCCGGATCGAGAGCATAGACGTGATGATCCATCGATGCCACATACACAAACTTGCCATCCGTTGTTGGAGTTGCCCAGATCGGCTCACCGGTCTCAAATTTCCATAGCAGGTTGCCGTTTAGATCCAACGCATAAAGGAAGTGATCTGCACAGGGTGCCAGAAGCATGGTATCAAGTGCCAGGGGACTGGTAATCCACTTCCCCTTCGCTCCGGTAAAACTCCAATTGAGTTTCCCGTTATCGGGATTTATACTGTGCAGTTCGTTGCGGTAATCTCCCACAATTAATTGATCTCCAACCAGGACGGGAGCCGCATAGAACATACGGTTGGGTTCCGCTTTTTCAGGGTAGCGCCAGACCTCCGATCCATCAGAAAGACGGATGGCATGGACATAAGTGGTAGCTGCCACATATGCAACATCGCCGTTCCCGGTGATGCCTGGCCAGCTGGAGGCGGTCATCACACCTCCGCAGGCGGAAAGCAGCAACGCTCCTGCCACCAGCAGGAGGAGAAGAGAAAAACGTTTTTTTAGTATCATGGATTATTTGTTCCTGTGATGATGTGGTATCAGGGAACCGGGTCGTATCCACCGGGATTGAATGGATTGCATCTCAAAACCCGCTTGACTGCCATCCAGCCACCCTTGAAAGCGCCATGTTTATACACTGCCTGGTAACCATAATGCGAGCAGGTGGGGTAAAAACGGCAGGTGTTGGAAGGAAGTGCCGGGGAGACAACCGATTGATAGAGCCGAATGATACCCAGCAGCAGGAAGCGGGGAATGTTTACAAGCCGAAACGGCAGGTCCCGCAAGCGCGGTTCATTCGGATACTCATTGACTCGTCCCATGCACTCCATCCTGGGTGATCAGCAAGCCAGCCCGGTTGAATAGTTCGGAAACAGCTGCTTGAATGGAATCAAATTTGGCGGAGACAATCGGTTTACGCGCGAGGAGAATAATATCCCATCCAGGTGTCAGTCGGGGTAACAGCCCGTCCATGCATGCCCGCAAGCGGCGCTTGGCGCGGTTTCGTTCCACCGCGCTGCCAACCGAGCGACCGGCAGCTACCCCCACCCGCACCCCGGAATCCGTGGATGCCAGGACGATTAACACAAGCAGCGGGTGAGCGTACGATTTTCCTGATCGCCGCACCCGCTTGAAGTCTGTGGATCGTCTCAGACGAAATTCCCGTTTCACTCATAGTCCTGGTTGTCAAAACCAGTGTTTCCATCCATCCAACAGCAATTTTACCGCATCCGGTTCTTAAAAATCGAAACCGGTTTACCAGCGAACTTTTTTGACGTGGTTGTTCATGGACACGGTCAATTTATAGCGACCGCGCAGTCGGCGGCGCTTCAAAACCTCGCGTCCATCAGCCGTGGCAGTGCGCGACCGGAACCCATGGACGCGTACGCGCCGGCGAATTTTGGGTTGATACGTTCGTTTTGTCGACATGAAACCTTTCCTTTCAATTACTCAAAATGCACGAAGGGGTATTATACCGTAACCCCTTCCATCGGTCAATCATCCGGGGCGTTTGAACAACTCTGCCAGTCGGATGGCGCTTTGCTGGTCTGTAATTGCCAGGACTTCATCCCCAACCTCAAAGATCGTCTGACCACGCGGTACGACCATTTCACCATGGCGAATGATCCCCGCAATGACGCATCCTTCCGGAATTTGCAGGTCCTTGATTGCTCTCCCAACAGCCAGGGCACCGGCAGGAATCTTTTCCTCCACAAGGGAATAATTCCCGCGGCGCAGCTTTAACAGGGTCATCATGTCACCCAGCGACATTTCCTCCTGGATCATGCTCGCCATGATCTCTGCCTGGTTTAACTGCACATCCACATGAAATTTTTCATCAAACAACCAGGCATCCCTGGGATTATTGACCCGTGCAATGGTACGCCCCACTCGATATTTTTCCCGGGCGATATAGCACAACAACAGGTTGATATCATCCCGGGTGGTGCAGGCTGCCAGCACTTCGGCATTTTGGATGCCCGCCTGCTCCAGTACTTCCAGGTCAATTGGATTTCCCTCGTGAATGGATTCCGTGGGTAATTCCTTATGAATATGAGCCAGAACATCTTTACGGTCCTCAATCAGATGGACATCGTGATCCTGATCCACCAACAATTTGGCAAGCTGGGCGCCTGTCCGTCCACCACCGGCAATAATTACATACATGGCTCACTCTCCTTTCAAGATCCGTTTCCAAAAAGACTGAATTCCGTGGAGCGTGGCACTCACATGGAGAATATCAAATGTCAAGAGAACCGTATGTGAATCAGGGATCATTGCTTTCCCAGCCCTTGTTAATGAAACAGGAACAACCTCGTCCGTCAGGATTTCCGCCAGGCTGTGACCATTCCATGTTTCCGGAATAGTTACTTCATATACTTCCACTTCCCCATTCCCGGCGGAAAATACAGTGCGGACCTCGCCATGGTAGATCATTTCTTCCAGCCGTTGTGCTGCCCAGCCTGTTGCGCTGATCACCTGGAAATTAAATAATTCGTAAAGTTCCCGGTACGACGGATCAAAATTGCGGGCAACCACATGCTTGACCTTAAATCGCTCGCGGGCAATGTGAGCAACCACAAGGTTGATCGCATCCGAGTTGGTAACGGCAGCAACCGCATCACAGGATTCAATCCCTCCCCGGTGAAGCACATCATAATTCAATACTTCCCCCTCATAGATCCTGCCGGTAAAATCCGGGGGCAAATGCCGAAAAGAATCCTCGAGGTTATCAATAATACATACCTCATGACCTCGTTCAAACAACCGGTAGGCAAGCTCAGCACCCATCCGCCCACAACCAACAACAAGTATTTTCATTAGATTACATTCATCCTTTCCCTGCTATTCAACCTGGTAGGGAACTTCTGTAATAACAATCCCTGGACGGTTGAGAAGGATTTTTCGCAATGTATCTGC
Organism: Chloroflexota bacterium; assembly: GCA_019136175.1. Classification (GTDB taxonomy): domain Bacteria; phylum Chloroflexota; class Anaerolineae; order Anaerolineales; family Anaerolineaceae; genus CALMHE01. The sequence continues at coordinate 6,800 of JAGVUS010000194.1, forward strand.
AGTCCGGGAGTGCAAGGCATTGCTCATGATCTTCCGAGTCACAAATTGAGGAACCACAATCGAAATGGTTTCGTTTGGTTTGCGCTGCGTATCCAGATCATCAATATATTCCAATAACGGCTCAATAAACAATCGGTACGGAGAATCCAGGATGACGAGACGGACTCCATCCCCCCATACGTCCCACTTTTGCCGAATTTTGTCGGTTTCCTCCTGGTCAATGGACACGTGGACTGCCGTAATATCATCACTTAACATGCGGGCATAGCGTAAGGCAGCCAGTGTCCCGCGATGTACCCCACCAATCGGAATAACCACCCGGTGACGGGTACCGTGAGGCGGCATGCCATAATGCTCCAATGAAAGTTGACCGGCAACTCGTTGATAGTGGCGATGGATTTGGTGAAATATCAATGCCAGCGATGGAATAAGAATGACCACAATCCAGGCGCCATCAGAAAATTTGGTGACTCCAAAGATAATCGCCACAATCATGGTTACAAGAGCACCAAGTCCATTAATCAGCATTTTGAACCACCAATGGTTGTCATGTTTCAGGATGGAACCGCGCTCTTTGACTTCTTCACCGGGTTTCAATCTCCCAGACTTCCACCAGCGATGTGCCATGCCGCTTTGAGAAAGGGTAAACGAGAGAAATACGCCGATGGCATAGAGTGGAATTAACCGGGTCACGCTGGCTTGAAATACAATAATCAGCAGACTGGCAACCAATGCCAGTGTTCCAATACCGCGCGAGTAAACCAGGCGGCTGCCCCGATATGCCATTTGACGGGGAAGGAATCCATCTGTCGCCATCATGGCACCAAGCCTGGGAGACCCATTAAAAGCTGTATTTGCAGCCATCATTAAAATAACCGTGGTGGCAGCAATTACCAGGATATAGAATATTCCCCGGCTGTCAAAAGCAGTCCGTGCCAATTGTGAAATCAACGTTTCTTCTTCCGAAGGTAACGCTCCAATTTGATGGGCAAGGAATGTAATTAAAAACATCAAAGTGCCAAGGATTAGTCCCATCATGATTAAGGTTTTCCCAGCGTTCTTGCTGCGGGGTTCCTTGAATGCTGTCACGCCATTGGAGATTGCCTCAACACCAGTCAATGCAGTGGTTCCACTGGCAAACGCTTTTAAGACCAGGAAGAGTGTCACGGGCTGCAGGGTGGTATGGAGTTCCATGATATCCATGGGAGGGCTGTCCACAAAACCCAGCGTACCGGCAAAGAACCGGATCATTCCAACAATGACAGTCAAAAAGGTCATCAGCAGGAAAAAATAGGTTGGAATTGCAAACGTTATCCCGGCTTCCTTGACACCCCTCAGGTTGATAAGCATGATGAAAATTACCATGCCAACGGCAATCCATACCCGGTATTCGTAGATGGCTGGAAATGCAGAAACCAATTGCGCAACAGAAGATGAAATGGAAACAGCAACAGTCAGGATGTAATCCATTAATAGTGCCGATCCTGCCGTGAGAGCAGCTGTTTCCCCAAGATTATCCCTGGCTACAATATAGGCTCCCCCACCATCCGGATATGTATGGATGGTTTGTTCATAGGATAAGATCAACAGGAGCAATAAAACACAAATGGCAATCGCCAATGGAATGGAATAGCCAAAGGCACCCATCCCTGCTGCAGCCAGGACAATCAGCATTTCCTGTGGTGCATATGCAACCGAGGACATTGCATCCGAAGAAAAGATTGCCAGTCCGATAGTTTTCCCAATTGTCTGATGGGGAGCATCTGCCGTTTGGAGTGGTCTGCCGATCAGCCAGGTGGAAAGAGAAGGCGGCGGTTTGTAAGCCGTTTTCCGCCGCATAACATTGGATGATTCTCGATGATCAAAGCTCATATAAACCAGTATGAAAAAAAATCCATCACACCGACCAGGGTGTGAACAAAACGGAGGTGATTATATGTCAATCACCAACAGTCGTCAATCAAAAAATTATATCCCAAATTTGAGAGGTTTTAACAGGAATCGCGCTGAAATCCGCTTTCGTTGAGAATAACAACATCCCAGGGCTGTAATGTAATGGAATCCATGACGTCCAATGGATGATGGCTGTAAACAATCCGGTATGCAAAACCTGCATGTTTGAGATCCAAAAACCGGATTTCTGCTGTGGGATTAAGCAAGATTAAACAAGCTTGTTCCGGTGAAACACGCCGGTAAGCCAGGATTTGATCATCCTGGAACACGACTGCTTCATATTCACCTTCCTGCAAGGCAGGATTTTCCCTTCGCACTTCGATAATCCGTTGATAATACCACCAGAGTGAATTCGGATCCTGCAACTGGTCATGCACGTTGACTCCGTGCTGGTAATTATCATTCACAGGAAGCCAGGGTTTCACATTCGCCGGACAGAAACCGCCATGCGGAGCATTTTCCCACTGCATGGGGGTGCGGGCTTTATCCCGCCCGCGCTGAGAAGCATAAACAGCAGCCTGTTCCGGGGGAGCACCCATGAGCCGGATTTCCATTTCGTACGCCTGGGAGCTGAGAGGGTCCCGAAAATCTGACGGATTTTCAATGGAGGCATTGGTCATACCAATTTCCTCCCCATAGTATAAGAATGGAGTCCCCTTAAGGGTCAATAACATCGCCAGGTTAAGCCGGGCAATTTCTTCGTCATGCTGACCGTCCCCAAACTCACTGATCATCCTGCCGCAATCATGATTCCCCAGTGGATTGCACTGCCAGCCTTTTGACGGGATTCCCGCCAGGCGCTCCTCCT